>JASHTQ010000451.1 GCA_030040475.1 Streptosporangiaceae bacterium | reverse complement strand
CGGCCGCGCCTGACGTCGGTCCGCACCCGGCAGCCCGACGCGCAGTGCTCGCAGACGGTCGGCACCGAGACCAGGTCGTACGGCCGGGAGCGGAACCGGTACGCGGCGCCGGTCAGCGCGCCCACCGGGCAGACCTGCACGGTGTTGCCGGAGAAGTAGGAGTTGAACGGCTTGCCGTCCGCGGTGCCGATGAACTGGGCCGGGCCGCGCCCGATGAACTCGATGAACGGGTCCCCGGCGATCTCCTCGGACGTCCTGGTGCACCTGGTGCACGAGATGCACCGCTCGCGGTCGAGCAGGACCTCGGTGGAGATCGGCACCGGCTTGTCGAAGGTCCGCTTCTCCTCGGCGAACCGGGTCTCGCCGCGCCCGTTGGACATGGCCTGGTTCTGCAGCGGGCACTCGCCGCCCTTGTCGCACATCGGGCAGTCGAGCGGGTGGTTGATGAGCAGCAGCTCCATCACGCCCTGCTGCGCCTTGTCCGCCATCGCGGAGGTGAGCTGGGTCTTCACCACCATGCCCTCGGCGCACGCGGTGATGCACGAGGCCAGCGGCTTGCGCTGACCCTCCACCTCGACCAGGCACTGGCGGCAGGCGCCGATCGGCTCCAGCAGCGGGTGCTCGCAGAACCGCGGGATCGCGATGCCGAGCAGTTCGGCGGCCCGGATGATCCAGGTGCCCTTGGGCACGGTGATCTCGAACCCGTCGATGGTGACGGTGACGGTGTCCTGCCTGGTCTCGACGGTCATGCCTGGCTCCAGACAGTGGCGGCCGCCAGATCGAACGGGCAGCCGCCCTCCTTGTGATGCTGGATGAACTCGTCCCTGAAGTACTTGACGGCCGACGTGATCGGCGGCGTCGCGCTGTCGCCGAGCGCGCAGAACGCGCGGCCTGTGATGTTGTCGCAGACGTCCAGCATCTTCTCGATGTCATCGTCGGTGCCCTGGCCGTGTTCCAGCCGGTCCAGGATGCGGACCAGCCAGTACGTGCCCTCCCGGCACGGCGTGCATTTCCCGCACGACTCGTGCTGGTAGAACTCGGTCCAGCGGAGCACCGCGCCGACCACGCAGGTGGTGTCGTCGAAGATCATCACCGACCTGGTGCCGAGCCCGGACCCCGCGGCGGCGACCGACTCGAAGTCCATCGGCATGTCCAGGTGCTGGTCGGTGAGGATCCCGGCCGACGAGCCGCCGGCGGTCCAGAACTTCAGCCGACGACCGCCGCGGATCCCGCCGGACAGCTCGAGCAGCTCGCGCAGCGTGATGCCGAGCGGTGCCTCGTACGTGCCCGGGATGCTCACGTGGCCGGAGAGGTTGAAGATCCCGCAGCCCTTGGACTTCTCCGTGCCCATGCCGGCGAACCAGTCGGCGCCGTTCAGGATGATCGGCACCGCGCTGGCGATCGACTCCACGTTGTTGACGTTGGTCGGCAGCGAGTAGACGCCGGCCACGGCCGGGAACGGCGGCTTGTTCCGCGGCAGCCCGCGCTTGCCCTCCAGCGAGTCGAGCAGCGCGGTCTCCTCGCCGCAGATGTAGGCTCCCGCTCCGGCATGGATGATGACGTCCAGGTCGAAACCGGAGCCGAGGATGTTCCGGCCGAGGTAGCCGGCCGCGTACGCCTCCCGCACCGCGTGCCGCAGCCGCCGGATGACGTGCAGCACCTCGCCCCGGACGTAGATGAACGCGTGGCTGGCCCCGATCGCGTACGACGCGATGGCCGCGCCCTCGATCAGCGTGTGCGGGGTGGCCATCATCAGCGGGATGTCCTTGCACGCGCCCGGTTCCGACTCGTCCGCGTTGACCACCAGGTAGTGCGGCTTGTTGTCGCCCTGCGGCAGGAAGCCCCACTTCACGCCGGTCGGGAAGCCCGCCCCGCCGCGGCCGCGCAGCCCGGAGTTCTTCACGATCGTGATGACCTCTTCGCGCGTCATGCCGAGCGCCTTCGGCAGCGCCTGCCAGCCGCCGGCCCGCTTGTAGCCGTCGATGGTGAAGACGTCGGGCTGGTCCCAGTACGCGGTCAGGACCGGCGTCAGTGTGTCGGTCACCGCGACTCCTTAGCTTGGTTACCTGCCGAGTCCGGTTCCGGTGCGGTCCAGCCGTGCTGTTTGGCGACGGTGAGGCCCACCAGGTCGGCGGGGCCCGCGGCCGGGCCCTCGGTGGCCTGGTCGTCGTTGAAGCCGGCCAGGATCCGGGCTGCCTCCTGCCAGGTGACCAGGCGATCCGGGCCCCGGGTCGGCTTCACCGGGTTGCCCGCCCGCAGGTCGTCGGCGAGCTGGCGGGCGGAGGCTGGGGTCATGTTGTCGAAGAACTCCCAGTTCACCATCACCACCGGCGCGTACGTGCAGGCGGCGTTGCACTCCAGGTGCTCGAGGCTGACCTGGCCGTCCGGCGTGACCTCGTCGTCGTCAACGCCGAGGTGCTCGTGCAGGTCGGCGAGGATCTGGTTGCCGCCGAGCACGCCGCACACGGTGTTGGTGCACACGCCGACGTGGTACTTGCCGACCGGGCGGCGCTTGTACATGGTGTAGAAGCTCACCACCCCGGTGACGTCGGTCTCGGTCAGCCCGAGCTTGGCCGCGCAGTACTCGATGCCGTCCTGGGAGACGTAGCCTTCCTCGGACTGGACGAGGTGCAGCAGCGGTATCAGCGCCGATCTCGGCCCCGGGTACAGGCCGATGATCTGCGCGGCGTCCGCGTCGAGGCGGGCGCGTACCTGGTCGCTGAACGGCATTACCGGTCCACGCCTCCCATCACGGGATCTAGGCTCGCGATCGCGGGGATGAGGTCGGCCACGAAGCCGCCCTCGCACATCGCCGCGACCGACTGCAGGTGGGTGAACGACGGGTCGCGCATGTGCACCCGGTAGGGCCGGGTCCCGCCGTCGCTGACCACGTGCGCGCCGAGTTCGCCGCGGGGGGACTCGATGGGCACGTACGCCTGCCCGGCCGGCACCCGGAACCCCTCGGTGAGCAGCTTGAAGTGGTGGATCAGCGCCTCCATGGACTGGCCCATGATGTGCGCGATGTGCTGCGGCGACGGGCCGAGGCCGTCGGGTCCCAGGGACAGCTGGGCCGGCCAGCCGATCTTGGCGTCGCTGATCATGATCGGATCGTTGTCGCCGGAGCCGCGGGCGCTCAGCCGCTCGCTGCACTGCGCGATGATCTTCAGCGACTCCTCGATCTCGTCCATCCGGATCAGGTACCGGCCGTACGCGTCGCAGCTCTTCTGCACCGGGACCTCGAAGTCGTACGTCTCGTAGCCGCAGTACGGCTGGGACTTGCGCAGGTCCCAGGGCAGCCCGGTGGACCTCAGGATCGGGCCCGTCACGCCGAGGGCCATGCACGCCTCCAGGTCCAGGTAGGCGATGCCCTTGTTCCGCCCGACGAAGATCGGGTTCGCGTCGATCAGGGTGTGCAGCTCGTCGAGCAGCCGCCGGCCGGACTCGTCGAACAGTCGGATGGCCTCCAGCGCGCCAGGCGGCAGGTCCTCGCGCACGCCGCCCGGCCGGATGAAGGCGTGGTTCATCCGCAGGCCGGTGATCAGCTCGAGCACGTCCAGGGTGCGCTCGCGCAGCCGCGCGCCCTGGGTGTAGATCGTGGTCGCCCCGAGCTCGAGGCCCATCGGGGCGATCCCGCCGAGGTGCGAGGAGATCCGGTTGAGCTCCATCATCAGCACCCGGACGATCTGCGCGCGCTCGGGAATCTTGTCCTCGATGCCGAGCAGCCGCTCCACCGACAGGCAGTAGGCCATCTCGTTGAAGATCGGCATCAGGTAGTCCGCCCTGGTGCAGAACGTGACGCCCTGCGTCCAGGTCCGGTATTCCATGTTCTTCTCGATGCCGGTGTGCAGGTACCCGATGGCCGGGCGTACCTCGGCCACCGTCTCGCCCTCCAGCGTCAGGATCAGCCGGAGGACGCCGTGGGTGGACGGGTGCTGCGGGCCCATGTTGATGACGATCCGCTCGCCGCTCTCGAAGTCCCCGGCCTCGTTCGCGGCGGCGACGATCTCGTCCCAGTCCTCGCCGGAAACCGTGTAGACCCGGCCCTCCGCGGCTTCGGCGTCGCTCGCCCCGGCCGCGGCGTGCGGCGTCTGCCCGGCGCTCATCGGTTGCCTCCGGCTCGGCTCACTGGTAGTGCCTCCGCTCGTCTGGCGCGGGGATCTTGGCGCCGCGGTACTCGACCGGGATGCCGCCGAGCGGGTAATCCTTGCGCTGCGGGTGGCCCTTCCAGTCGTCCGGCATCTCGATCCTGGTCAGCGCGGGGTGCCCGTCGAAGATGATGCCGAAGAAGTCCCAGGTCTCCCGCTCGTGCCAGTTGCACGTCGGGTACACGCCGACCATCGTGGGGACGTGCGGGTCCGCGTCCGGCACGCTGACCTCGAGTCGCACCCGCCGGTTGTGCGTGATCGACAGCAGGTGGTACACCGCGTGCAGCTCGCGCCCGGTGTCCTCCGGGTAGTGCACGCCGGAGACCCCGCTGCACAGCTCGAACCGCAGCGACGGATCGTCGCGCAGCTTCGCGGCGACCTCGGTCAGCCGCTCCCTGCGGACGTGGAAGGTGATCTCGCCGCGGTCCACCACCACCCGCTCGATCGCGTCGGGCAGGCCGAGCGCGTCGGCGACCTCGTCGAAGTAGGAGCCGTACGGGCGCGCGCTGTGCAGCGGCGGCGCCTTGTGCACCCGGAGCAGCCCGAACCCCGAGGTGTCCGGGGTGTCGGAGACGCCGAACATGCCCATCCGGACGACCGGCGCGTTCAGCCGCGCCTCGCCGAGCCGGGCGGGCAGGTTGTCGTCCGCGGCGTCGGCGGCCGGCGGCAGTTCCTCGGCCGGCGAGCCCGCCTTGGGACCCTGCGGTGCCTCGGACCCCTGGGTCTCCTCGGCACTCGCCTTCGGCGTCTCCTCGGCACCCTTCGGCGGCTGCTCGCTCACAGCTCTGCCTCTGTCGGCTCGGCCAGGTGCACCGGCCGCAGGCCGAGCCGGGCGCTCTCCAGCTCGGTGATCTCCCGGTCCCGGTTCTTGCCGAGCTTCATGTTCATGATCTTGTCGTGCAGCTTGAGGATCGCGTCGAGCAGCATTTCCGGGCGCGGCGGGCAGCCGGGCAGGTAGATGTCGACCGGGATGACGTGATCCACGCCCTGCACGATCGCGTAGTTGTTGAACATGCCGCCGCTCGACGCGCAGACGCCCAT
>JASHTQ010000450.1 GCA_030040475.1 Streptosporangiaceae bacterium | reverse complement strand
CCTGGTCGACGAGCTGGCCAGCCTCGGCTCGACCCTCCCCTGGATGGCCCTGCTGGTCTGCGTCTCCACGTTCGTGCTGCTGTTCCTGGCGTTCGGCTCGGTGGTGCTGCCGCTGAAGGCGATCGTGATGAACGTGCTGTCGCTGTCGGCCACGTTCGGCGTCGTGGTGTGGATCTTCCAGTGGGGGCACCTGTCCGGCCTGCTGCGGTTCACGCCGACCGGCTCGATCGACCCGACGATGCCGATCCTGATGCTGGCCATCATCTTCGGCCTGTCCATGGACTACGAGGTGTTCCTGCTGTCGAGGATCCGCGAGCGCTACGACCAGACCGGCGACAACACGGTCGCGGTCGCGACCGGCCTGCAGCGCACCGGCGGCGTGATCACCAGCCTGGCCCTGCTGCTGATCATCGTGGTCGGCGCGTTCTCCGCCTCCGGCATCACGTTCATCAAGCTGATGGGCGTCGGCATGATCGTCGCGCTGATCGTGGACGCGTCCGTGGTCCGGATCCTGCTGGTGCCCGCCACCATGCGCCTGCTGGGCCGCGCGAACTGGTGGGCGCCGCGCCCGCTGCGCCGCCTCTACGGCCGCTACGGAATCAAGGAGGAAGCACCGGCCCTCGCCGTACCGGTTCCGGCCGGCACGGAAGGCTGACCGGCCGCCCCGGCTGAGCTCCTTTTTTCAGCCGAACGATCCGTGGTTCACCTCCCGGTCAATCCCGCACCCCGCCGGGCGTTACAGTAGCCAAGCGGCCGGTGCGGGATGGCCGCGAGGACATGAACCGCGGCCGAGGAGACCGACATGAACCAGCCCGACGCCCTACCCGAAGTGCTCGCGGCGGACCTGCCGGCCGGGGTGTACCTGCTCGACGTGCGCGAGGACGACGAGTGGATCGCGGGCCATGCCCCCGACGCGGTGCACATCAGGCTCGGCGACGTATCCGCGCGCTCTGGCGAACTGCCGCGCGACCGAGAGCTCTACATAATCTGCCGCACCGGCCGCAGGTCCGCCTACGCCACCCAGGGCCTGCTCGCCGTCGGCCTGAACGCGATCAACGTGGCCGACGGCATGACCGGCTGGGCCGTCGCAGGCCGCCCGATGATCAGCGAGAACGGCGCAGAACCGCACGTCGCCTAGCCGCCCGGCCGGATCCGGCGGGCCAGGTATCCGCCGGGTGGGACGCTCGTTCCCGGCGGCGTATGCCCGGCGTGGATGTACCGTCCCGGGGTGGTCGGCGGCGACGCCGGGCAGGGCGAGGTCCTGCTGCGTCAGGCACTGGCGGTCCTGCCGCGGGTCGGCGCGGCCGAGGCCCTGGACCTGCTCGCCGAACTAGACGGCCGCACCGGTTCACTACCTGCAGGGTAAGCGGCATCGGGAGCAACAGCCGGCGGAACTGCCGTGGCTGGTCCGAGTCACGCGGTATGTCATACTCGGGGCAAACGTCGGATCTATTCGGACGGCGGAGGGGTGCCTTGGCGGTAACCGACGAGGCGATCGAGAAGATCAAGGCCATGATCACCTCCGGCGCGCTGCGCGCCGGCGACCGGCTGCCGCGGGAGGCGGATCTCGCCGCCGACCTGGGACTGTCGCGCAGTTCGCTGCGGGAGGCGGTGCGCGCGCTCTCGCTGGTCAACATCCTCGACGTGCGGCGCGGCGACGGGACGTACGTGACCAGCCTGGAGCCCCGGCTGCTGCTCGAGGCGCTGAGCTTCATCGTGGACTTCCACCGTGACGACACCGTGCTGGAGTTCCTCAGGGTGCGGCGCATCCTCGAGCCCGCCGCGACCGCGATGGCCGCGGAGCGGATCACCAAGGAGGAGAGCGAGAGCCTGCGGGCGCTGCTCGACAGCATCGGGCCGAATCCGGCCGCAGAGGAACTTGTCGCCAACGACCTGGAGTTTCACCGCCGGATCGTGGCCTGCTCGGGGAACTCGGTGCTCTCCTCGCTGCTCGAGTCGATGTCCGGGCCGACGACCAGGGCGAGGATCTGGCGCGGGCTGACCCAGACCGGGACCGTGGCGCAGACGCTCGCCGAGCACCGGGCCATCCTCGGCGCGCTGGCCGCGCACGAGCCGGAGGTGGCCAGGTCCTGGGCGACCGTGCACATCGCCGGCGTCGAGCAGTGGCTGGCCTCGGTGCCATGACCGACCTCGTGTCGATCAGGGACCTGAGCGTCCCTGTGGTCATCGGCGTGCACGACTGGGAGCGCGAGATCACCCAGACGCTCGTCGTCAGCGTGGACATGGCCGCCGACGTGCCCAAGGCGGCGGCGACCGACGACATCGCCGACGCCCTGGACTACTCCGCGGTCGCGCGGACGATCTCCGTGGTCGTCCGCGATGGACGGTTCCGGCTGATCGAGACCGCGGCCGAGCGGGTAGCCGAACGGCTGCTCGCCGACCACCCGGTCAGCTGGGTCCGGGTCGAGGTGCGCAAGCCGATCCGCGACGGCTACACCGCCGCCGTCACCGTCGAGCGAGCCCGCTGACCTGTCACCTCCAGGTCCGTGCGGGACAATTCGTTAGCGATGGAAACGTGCGAAGACCCGCCCGCCGGGAAGGCGGCCCCCGCGGCCCGCCCGGCCCCGGTCGCTGGGCGGCGGCGCCTCGCGATGCTGGCCGTGCTCGGCGCGCTGTCCTCGTTCGGGCCGCTGTCGATGGACATGTACCTGCCGTCCACCCCGACGATCGCGGCGAACCTGCACGCGTCGCAGCCGCTCGTGCAGCTCACGCTGTCCGGCTGCCTGGCCGGGCTCGCCGTCGGGCAGCTGGTCGCCGGCCCGGTCAGCGACGGGCTCGGGCGCAAGAAGCCGATGCTCGCCGGCCTTGCCGCGTTCACCGTGCTGTCCGTCGCGTGCGCGGCCGCCCCCGGCATCGGCGCGCTGATCGTCTTGCGGTTCCTGCAGGGCATGGCGGGCGCAAGCGGTGTGGTGCTGTCGCTCGCCATGGTCCGCGACCAGTACCAGGGCACGGAGCTCGCCAGGGTGCTCGGCTCGCTCATGCTGGTCTTCGGGCTCGCCCCGGTGCTCGCGCCGGTGATCGGCGGGCAGGTCCTGCGGTTCACCAGCTGGCGCGGAGTATTCGGGGTGCTCGCCGTGGTCGGCCTGGTGCTGTTCGCGGCAGCCTGGTTCCTGCCCGAGACGCTGCCACCGCAGCGGCGCACCCGGTCCCGGCTGCACCGGCTGATCGCAGACTCAAGGACGCTGGTGCGCGACCGCCAGTACGTCGGCTACGCGCTCGGCATCGCCTCGGGCAATGCCGCCCTCATCACCTACATCTCCTCGCTGCCGTTCATCGTCGAGGACGCCTACCATGAGTCCCCCCAGCTATTCAGCCTGTTCTTCATGATCAACGCGATCGGTCTCACCGTGACGGCGCAGCTCGGCGCCCGGCTGGTCAAGCGCGTGCCGATCACCAGGGTCGTCCTGGTCTCACAGCTGGTGATGGCTGCGGGCGCGGGCGGGTTCCTCGCGGCGGCCCTCACCGGGCACCCGCCGCTCGCGGCCCTGCTCCTCCCGCTCTTCGCGTTCGTCGCCTGCTTCGGCAGCATGCGGCCGAACGCGACCGCGGTGGCCCTGACCAACCAGGGCGCGATCGCCGGCACCGCGTCGGCGTGGGTGGGCGCGCTGCCCTTCCTGCTCGGCGCCATGCTGTCCCCGCTGGCCGGCCTCGGCGGCCAGGGCGCCGCCACCCTGGCCGGCATCCTGCTCGCCGGACTCTGCCTCGCCGGGCTGCCCTGCACGCTGCTGATCGCCAGGACCGGAATGGCAGGCCCGATCCACCCGCCGCCGACCCGATGAGCCTTCCATCCACTCGTGGACCGGCTCTCGGGTACGACGGCAGCCCAGCAGACGTTCCCATGCACGGCGACCGTTTGGCTGGCTGGCCGCCGGGCCGTCGCCGTGGCCTGCCGGACGGAACCCTCGCGCTTGCCCGATCCGGCCTGCCTGCCGGGCGTGGGCGGCCGCCGGGACCGTGCCGTCCGGGCCGGGTTCGCGCGCGGCGGGTCCAGGCCGGGTGGCGGCGCGGGTGCCGAGCAGGCCGAGGGCGGTGACGGCTAGGCCGCCGACGGCGTCGAGGAGGAAGTGGTTGGCCGAGGCGAGCACCACCAGGGTGGTGACCGCCGGGTAGAGCCAGGCCAGGTGCCGCCACCGGGTGCGGGTGGTGGTGACGATGGCGACGGCGCACCAGGCGGCCCAGGCCACGTGCAGGCTGGGCATGGCGGCGTACAGGTTGACCAGGCTGTCGGGCCCGTGCGGGCTGCCCGCGCCGAGGATGTGGTAGCGGACCAAGATGTCAGTCATGCCCGGGACGGAGAACCGCGGCGGGGCGACGGGCCAGGTCCAGAAGACCAGGTTCGCCGCGGTGGTAGCCAGGACCAGCGCCGAGCGCAGCCGTCCGAACGCGGCCGGCCGGCGCAGGTACAGCCAGGCGAGGACCAGCGGGGTGACGATGAAGTGCAGCAGCCCGTAGTAGTAGCCGGTCGACTCCGCAAGCAGCGGGTGGGCCGCGGTCAGGTGGTTGAGGGTCGGCTCGATGTCAAGGCGCAGCCATCGCTCCAGTCGCCACAGCGCGGCGGCGTGAGCGAACGCGCTGCGCCGGCTGGCCCGCACGGCCAGCCGGACCAGTGCGTAGCCGGCGTAGCCGACCGCGATGATGGCAAGCTCGGCCGCGACGGGCAGCCGCGGCCAGGCCAGGCTGGCCCGGGGCCTGCGGCCAAGCCCGGGAGCGGGGTCCGTTCCGGTCGGTGCTGCCTGCGGGCGGGCCGACGTATAGGTCAACGGCCCGCAGGCATCGTCGTGGTCGAAGATCTCCCCGCAGATCGTCCCGGCAGCATTCCCGACCACCTCCGGCCAGCGGCGCTGAGCGCATATCCGTTCGGTACGCTAAAATCTTTCTAGAAGAATATCAGCCAGAATGCACCTAGCTCAAAAGCTTTTTATGAGCTCTGCCTGCCCGTATAGTTGTGACGATGACCGCATCCGGGCCCGGCCTGTCGGCTGCCCCAGCACCGAGCGACCCCGATCAGCACTGCTCCGCCGAGGAACTGTTCGAGATGTGGACGGAAATCGTCCACGGCTTCAAGCACGTGAACGAAATCCTGGCCGGGCACGTCGAGCAGGAGATCGGGCTGCCCCCGCCGGATTTCTTTGTCCTGGCCCGCCTGCTGCGCGGCAGCGACCCGGCCGTCCCGCTCAGCAGGCTGGCACGGGAGCGGGCCTTCTCCAGCGGCGGCTTCACCAAGCTGGCGGACCGGCTCGAGCAGGCCGGGCTCATCGTGCGGCAGCCCTCAGCCTTCGACCGGCGCGTGACCAACGCCGTGCTCACCCCGGCCGGACGCGCTGCCGCGGAACGGGCGGTCGGGGTCTACTGCGCCGCGCTGCGCGAACTGGTACTCCGCCACCTCGGCACGGACGGCCTGCGCGCCATGGTCAGCCAGATGAGCCGGCTCACCGATCTCCCGCCCGGCTGCCCCGGCGAGCCGCCCGACGGTGAATCCGAGGCTCGTCCGGGATGATCCCCGATGGCTTGGGCGGCGTCCCGGGCCGGGTTCCGGCAATTTCCGCGCACCGCGGCGGCAGCGAGAACGGCCCCGGCGGCACGTACGAGGCCTACCTGCGAGCAGCGACGACGGGTGCGGACTACGTGGAGTTCGACGTCCGCCGCACCCTCGACGGCACGTTGGTGGCATGGCACGACGAGCGCGCCGGGTGGGGCCGTCCCGTCGCGGCGATGAGTTACGCCCAGCTGTGTGAACTGGTCGGCCAGGAGGTGCCGCAGATAGCGGCGGTGATGCGGCTGCTGGCTGGGCGGGCGGTGGCCCATATCGACCTCAAGGATGCCCGGTGCGCGGCTGCGGTGGCGCGGCTGGGCCTGGAGTTGCTCGGGCCGGCCGGGATGATCGTGACCACCGGCGACCGGGCCGCGCTGGCTTGGCTGAAGCGCGCGTTCCCGGCCGTGCCCGTCGGGCTCACCGTCGCTGGCGGCCCCGTCCGTGCCGTGCGGCTCTGTATGCCGCTGCTGCGCGAGCCGCCGTGGGCCCGGGCGGACCTGGGCGGCGCGGTCAGGGCGGACTGGGCCGTTATCCGCCAGCGGCTGGCACGCGCCGACGAACTGGAGCGTTACCGGCGCGAGGGGCTCAAGACGATGGTGTGGACCGTCAACGCCGACCGGGATCTCGCTCGCTGGCTGGCCACCGCCAACGTCGACGCCCTCGTGACCGACCGTCCCGCCCGTGCGGTCTTCCTGCGTGAACAGCAGCTCCGCGGCGCAACGGCGGACAACCGGCCCGCTGGGCAAACAGGCAACAGGTAACGAACCTGCGCGGTGCCGCACCGGCACCGTCAGGGCGCGGTGAGGCGGGCTGGTGGCACATGCCGGCAACGGCGAGCACGAGGGCAAGGACCTGAGCGTCGAGGATGGCGCCGATGACGACTCCGCGCCGCGCTGGCCACGGCGAAGCTGGACACGCTGGTCGTCGACCTCGCGGACCTGGCGGCAATTCGCGTTGCCGGCGCGGGACTCGCGCCCCACATAGTGCTATCGTGGTTGATAGCATCGATTGCATGAGGTGGTAGCAGTGGCGGCGTTGAACATTCGGAACCTTGATGAAACGGTAAAGCGGCGTCTTCAGGTTCGCGCGGCTCGTCACGGCAGGTCGATGGAAGCAGAGGTACGCGCGATTCTCGCGGAAGCCGTTCGCGAGCCCGCGGACTCCGCCGGGCTGTTTACGACGCTCCTCGACCGGTTTGGCGCGCTGGGCGGAGTCGACCTGGACCTGCCCGGGCGCGAGGAGCAGGCACGCGCCGCGGAGTTCTCCGCATGATCATCCTCGACACGAACGTGGTCTCCGAGCTGATGCGCCCGGAACCCTCGCCTGGCGTCGCGAGCTGGGTCCGCGACCGGGACAGGCGCGAGCTGCGCACGACAGCCGTCACGCTCGCAGAGATCCGGTACGGCATCGCCCGTCTGCCAGACGGACGCAGGAAGCAGGTCCTTCTCGCCGCGGCCGACGAGATCTTCTCGTCCTTCGCAGACCAGGTCCTGCCGGTCGATACCGCAGCCGCGGAACACTACGCGGTCATCGCAAGCAGTCGCGAGCGGGCCGGGAAACCGGTTGCCGGCTTCGACGCGCTGATCGCGGCCGTCTGCCGGTCGCAGAGCGCCGCGCTGGCGACCCGCAACGTGTCCTATTCCGACGGCACCGGCATCGAGATCATTGATCCCTGGCTTCAGTGACCGGCTGGCCACCGCCCGCTTACTCCGGCGCCAAGGATGACCTCGGGAGGGCGCGGCAGGGTGCCGGATTGCCTGACCATCTGCCGGCCTGTCCACCGGTAGGTGTAGGTGTCGGTCCCGGCATCGCCGCCCGCGGCGCACGGGGTGTCCTTGTTCTTGTCGACCAGGTATACGACGGTGAACCGGCCGGCGCCGTCGGCATGGACCCGGGTGACGCCGCCGATGCTGTACGGGGGAAGTGCCCTGGTCCGGGTGATGAACCGGGTCCCTTCAAAGAAGTAGACGATCCCGGCGTAGCAGTCATCACCGGTCTGGTAGCGCAACTCGACGGCATACAGCTGCCCGCCGGCCCGGTCCGGCGTCGCGACGGCCGCGAACGAGCAGTGGTGCGGGCTGGGGGTGAACGCGGCGCAATTGCCGTACACCCTGGCTACGTATGCCTCGTCCAGCGCGACCTGGCGGTTAGCGCCGCCGAGGAACAGGCTGGCCACGGCGGGGACCAGCGCGCAGCAGTAAACGGCAAGCTTCCCCGGCATCGCTGCCTCCTGTTACGTCAGCTCGTCCATACCTGTCGTCGGGACAGGTCTTGCCAGCTGAGACGGGGAAACCGGCCCGGCGGTTGCGGTCAGGATCTGGTGCCGTGATTATGGTCAGCCCGCAGACCACCGGTCCCGGCTCACCCGATGCTCCCGATGATGTCGATGTCGATGTCGAGGTACTGGCACACGGTGGACAGCTCGGCCGTGTAGTCGCCCGGCACCGCGTGAATATGGTTGGCGCTGAACCGGCTGAGGAATTCCTCGGCGCTGGCCGAGAACCTCGCGAACGCGTGCGGCCACTCGAAGGTGGACTGCCGGGCCAGCCGCGCGGTGGTTTCCTGGTCGAACTCCACGAAGTCGCCCCGCAGCAGATGCATGCGGTAGCGCCCGCCGGCGCGGGTCAGCCGCGCAAACGTCATCGCGCCGGGCGCCGCGATGTGGTGCACCGACGCCCCGCCCGCCGGGAAGTAGAGCACCTCGGGATACAGATGCACCCTGGCCAGGTTCTCCGCCGGGTCGTCGCTGCGGGCGGCAAACCAGGTCGCGTGCTGCCCGGAGTTGCACAGATCCCAGACGTCCAGGCTGGCTTCGTAGTGCCGGACGTCGGCGAACAGCGCCGGAGTGCCGGAAAGGCCCTTGAGAATCTGCATGGTCAGGGCCGCGTCCATGTCCGACTCGGTCGAGCACACCACCGGCTGCTTCGGCCCGTCCCAGTCGTACGGGTCGTTGAGGAACGCCTCGGCGATGTCCATCGTGCACCAGTTGTTGGTCATCTCCGGCTGGCCCTTGATGCCGCAGAAATCCAGGTGCCACTCCTCGATCAGCTCGCGGGCGGCGTAGTAGACGCCGATCTGCCGCTCGAGCAGGTCCGGCGTCAGCTTCGCGCCGTCATAGTGCACCCCGGCCGCGTGGTTCTCAAGCCAGAGCCGGGCCGCCTTGGTGACCGCGGGATCCACGGCCGACCCGCGCCGCACCAGCTCGTACTGATCGATGTCCTCGATGTCGATGCCGAATTTCGACATCCACTGATCGGTATTGGCGACCGTCGTGTACATGCCCATCGGCCGCCCGCCGATCCGGCCGAACGTCTGTCCCGACAATCCCCGCGCGACCGCCGCCGCGGCTGCCAACTGGCTCAGCCGGCCGATCACGGCCGGATCCGCTGGATCGCCCCAGTGCCGGCTGTGCCGGCGCCCGATCTGGTCGAACCCGCCGCCCGCGGCCAGCATCCCGACCATCCCCGGATACTGGGGATCGACGTTGGAGAACAGTGCCAGCGGCCCGCTGCCCTGACTGGCGAACAGGATCGAGAAGTGCGGGAACGCCCAGACCGGATAGTTGATCAGCGTGAGGTCGGGACGCGCGGCGGCCAGCTCGCGGCCGAGCCGGACGGCGTCGGCGTTGGAGCTGAGGTCACCCTCGCCGGTGATGACCACATGTCCGCGCGAGCTGAGCGCCGCCGCCAGCCGACGCTGCACGTCCAGGCCGAAGGGCCCGACCTCCCGGTGAACGAAGTCGCGGCCATCTGAAGCAGTAGCGAGCGCGATGCGAGCCATGGGGCCTCCAGGGTGGGAGCTAGTCGAGTGAGTGGGGTCAGTCAGGGGCGGTACCGCAGGAGCCGCGAACGATCAGTTCGAGCGGGTAGACGTCACGGGCTACCGCGAACTGGCCCCCGCGGATCCGGCGGGTCAGCAGGTCGACGGCCCTTGTCGCCATCGCCTTGATCGGCTGGGCGAGTACGGTCAGCGGCGGCGCGAGCAGTTCCGCCCACGGCGGATTGTCGACCGAGATAACCGCGATGTCGTCCGGCACAAGCAGTCCGCACTCCCGGATCGCGGCCAGGGCGCCCAGCGCCATCAGGTTGTTGGCCACCACGAGGGCACTGACCGGATCCGCGCTGCGCAGCAGCGCGGTCACCGCCGTCTGGGCCACGTCCCGGCGGAATCCGCCGGCCGCCAGGACCGGTTCCAGCCCGGCGGCCTCGATGGCGGCCAGGTACCCTTCCTGCCGCTCGCTTCCGGTCTCGACCTCGTTGCGCCCGCCGACGAACGCAATCCGCCGGTGCCCGGCGTTGATCAGCCGCTGCGTGGCGTCTCGTACGGCTGGCACGTTGTCCGCGACCACCGTGTCGGTCTCCGCGTTCTTGAGCTCGCGGTCGATCGAGACGACCGGGATGCCGAGGTCGCGCAGGTGCTCGATGCTGCCGGCCGGGTCGGACGCGGACAAGACGATTCCGCTCACGCGCTCGTCGGCCAGCATCCGCAGGCACGCCGCCTGCCGGTCGCCGTCCTCGTCGGTGTTGCACACCAGCACGCGGTACCCGAGCGGAAGGACGGTGGTCTCGATGATCCGCACCATCTCGGCGAAATGCGGGTTCTCGATGTCCGGCACGACGATGCCGATAGCCTCCATCTGCTGCATGCGCAGGTTCCTGGCCAGCCGGTTAGGCCGGTAGCCGAGCTGCGCGACCGCGGCCCGGACCCGGGCCCGCAGCTCGGCGTCCACGTTGGGGTCGCCGTTGAGAACCCGCGACACCGTGGCGACCGATACCGAGGCCAGCTCGGCCACGTCCTTGATCCTGACCGGCCTTGACCGGTGGCGTGCCTTGGCATCCTCTTCATGCTCTGACATATGGCTCCCTAGGGCCGCGGTCCTTTCAGAACGCAGCCCAAAGGGAAGCGGTCTTTCCGAAAGTAGCTATCCATGCCTAGATGGTCTCCAGGCCATCAGCATCTGGACAAGCGGGAAAGGCGCAGCAGGCAGGCTCGGATGGCAATGGGCCGCGTAGTGCCCTCGGGCGGCGATGTTGCGCGAGATCGCGTGCTCGGTCTTATACGGCAAGGGATCGCTGCACCGGAAACGGGCGTGGAAGTGCGCATCCTGCGGCACGACTTCGCATGGCTCGTCGTTCATCTGATCGTCGATGCAGGCATCGTAGGTGCAGACGCTCTCGTGTGTAAGGCGAACTACGCCAGCCGGGCCCGAGATCGCGCGCCGCCACGCCCTCCGCTGCTCTGGCAGGGTTCCCGGGTGGGACTGGTCGCGACCGCGCGATGATCAACCCGGACAGCCCCTCGGCGCCCGGCGCGGAGCCGTTCTCGCTCATGTCCACCTAGCCCTCGCTGTCGGCGCCCGTGATCGCACCGACATCAGTAATCGATTTCTGCGAGATGGTAGTGTCGCCGCAGTCAAACGTCAACCGGCGCCCAGACCGACCCGGTACTGCGGGTTTTCGTCGCCCGGCCGGCCGCGAAGTCGGCTATTGACAGCGCTGCTGGGCGCAGGCAAGATGCTCAGAAATCGATTACTCGGCGCCTGTCGAACCAGTGCGGGTCCGGCGGGTTAAGGAGCAGCAGTGAGCGATGACACCTCAGGCGGCCTGAGCCGCCGTAAGTTCCTGCAGGTCGGCGGCGTCGCTGCCACATCGGCGCTGGCCCTGTCGGCATGCGCCAGCAGCGGCAGCGGCACGGCCCCGAGCAAGTCGGGTAACCACGCCATCTCCGTCTGGACGTGGTTCGGTGACCAGGGCATGCCGAACAACTCCCCGCTTGGCCCTGCCTACGAAAAGGCGAACCCGGGCTCGACGGTGGACATAAGGACGTTTGGCAACACGAACGATTACTCGCCGGCCCTGGCCGCGGCCATTGCCGCGGGGCACACGCCGGACATCTTCGCGCCCTCGTTCTCTGCGATCAGCTACGGCCAGCAAGGGGTTGCGCTGGACCTGAAGAAGGCGCTGGGCGATGACTTTCTCAACCAGTTCTTCCAGGCCGACAACGACCAGTTCACCTCCAATGGGAAGCAGTACGGCCTAGGGTGGAATGCCCAGTCCTTCGGCCTCTTCTACGCCCCCGCCACGCTCGAGAAGGTGGGAGTACAGCCACCGGAAACCTGGGCGGACCTGATCGCGATGGCACCGAAGATCAAGGCGGCCGGCCTGACCCCGCTCACCCTTTCCGCGTCTCCGAGCTACGGGCTGGCCGACTTCGTGGGCCCGTTGATCACGCAGTCCTCCAACGATCCGACCCTGCTGCTAAAGATCGACGCCCAGGAGGACGGTAAGACCTGGAACGACCCCGCGGTGGTGGCGGCGCTGGACAAGTTCCAGTCGCTGGTGCAGGGCGGGGTTTTCGGCTCGGGTCTGCTGGCCGTGACGTACGCCATCGGCGAGCAACTTCTCAGCACGGGCAAGATAGCGTTCCTGTGGGACGGCTCCTGGGTACCCGCAGACCTCGAGGCCAGCTCGCCGAACTTCGACTACTCGGTAGCCCAGAACCCGGCCTGGGAACCCGGGGCGCCGCATTGGACCGGCGACCAGGCCGGCGCCTCCTTGTCGCTGAGCGCAACCAGCCCCAACCTGGACGAAGCCCTCGACTTCATCCGGTTCATCTTCGAGCCGGCGCGCTACTCAGCCACGCTCAACGCGGCCCACTGCATGCCAGCGACCAAGGCTGCGGCCTTGACGGTGAGCGACCCGCACGTCAAGACCATGACCTCGTGGCTGCTCGACGGGCTCGGAGCACCGCACATCCTGTACGGACCCGGGTCCGAGGAGGGACTCTCCAACGCTTGTGTCGCTATCGTGCAGGGCAAGACGAACCCGAAGGAGGCCGCGGCTTCCATCCAGGCCGCCGTGGACCAGGCGCTCAAGAGGTAGGCGTGCTGCCCGGCCCGCGCATCCGGGCCGGGCAGCCTGATCCTGCCCCGAATGCTCGAGGAAGGCCGGATGGCATCACGTCTGCAGGAACGAGCCGCGTCGAAGCCGACCCTGCGGGGCCGAACGCAAGCCGCGGCCTTCGTGCTCCCGGCCCTGGTCCTGTTCGTGGCCTTCGTCGGCTACCCGCTGGTGAGCGGCCTGTATTACAGTCTCTTTAATTGGCCGGGATACGGGATTCCTCACTATATAGGTCTATCGAATTTCATTAACCTGGTCCACGACCCGAACTTCCTGATGGCGCTCCGGGTGACGCTGGTCTACACGGTGTGCACCACGGTGCTGCAGGCCATTGTGCCGATGCTCATCGCGATCGTGTTCATGCAGAAATGGCGAGGCGGCGCGATTCTGCGAACCGTGATATTCGTCCCGTCGGTGATCTCCCTGACCATCACCGGCCTGCTCTGGCAGCTAGCGCTCGAGTCCAACGGGGGCCTGGTCAATACCGTGCTCGCCGACGTGGGAATGGGCTGGGCGGCCCGGCCCTGGCTGGCCGACAGCAGCCTGGTCCTGCCCGTGCTTATCGTCGTGTCGCTATGGCAGTCGCTGGGGTTCTACCTCCTCATCTACTACGCGGGCCTGCAAAGCGTCGACCCGACGCTCTACGAAGCCGCCCGGGTCGACGGAGCGTCCGGCCTGCGGTTGATGTGGCACATCACGATTCCTTCGCTGAAGGCGATCACGACCCTCGTGGTCTCGCTGAACCTGATCAATGGCTTGAAGGTGTTCGATCTCATCTACGCCATGACATCGGGCGGCCCAGGGAACGCGTCGCAAAGCCTCGGCGTATACCTGTACCAGCTAGCTTTCGGATCGGAGAACGGCGGATTCCCGGCATTTGGCTACGCGGATGCTATTGGAGTCGTGATGATGTTCGCAGCGGCGTTGCTATTCCTGGCGGTAAACATCTGGCGACGCGAGCGGCTGGCATGAGCATCTCCAACCGGGCCGCCGACCGTACCGGGACGGTCGACGACGAGCCCGGGCAGGTCCGCGGCGATCCGCCAGCCACATCGCCGGGCGCGAGCCCAGCCAGACGACGCCTCAGACGGCGGGTCGGGCGGCTGGTCGGGTACTGCTTCCTGCTCGCGGTCGCGGCCGTCTGCATCGGGCCGCTGGTGTGGATGGTGCTGACTTCGCTCAAGCCCCGGTCAGCCGTGTTTACCGGGCCGATCCTCCCGCACCACGTTGAGTTCGACGCCTATCGCTATGTCTGGGAGACCCTGGGCATCGGCACGAACTTCCTGAACAGCATGTATGTCACCGCACTGACCGTAGCGGGCGTCATCGTGGTCAGCAGCGTGGCCGGCTATGCCTTCACGTTCCTGCCGATCCCAGCCAAGAACGTGGTCTTCGGCCTGCTCATGTGCGCCCTGCTGCTTCCGTCCGCGCTCTTCCTCATCCCGGCCTTCATCGAACTGCGGGACCTCGGCCTGCTGAACACCAGGACCGGGCTCGCCCTGGTTCACACCGGCGCCGGCGTGCCGCTGGCCATCTACCTCATGCGCAACTTCTTCGGCCGCTTCGTCCCGGCCGAGCTCCGCGATGCCGCCCGCATCGACGGTGCGAGCGAGCTGGCCATCTTCCGGAAGGTCGCGATCCCGTTGTGCCTGCCCGGCATCGCCACGGTGGCGATCTTCCAGGTGCTGTTCACGTGGAACGACCTGATGCTGTCCAACGGGCTGATCCAGGACAAGTCGCTGCAGACGCTCCAGCCGGCGCTTTACACGATGGTGGGAGAGTACGCCACGAACTGGCCGGCGCTCTGTGCGGCGCTCACCATCGCCGCGCTGCCGGTAGTCCTGTTTTTCGTCCTCGTCCAGCGGCTGTTCGTCGCGGGGCTTCTCGTCGGTTCGGTGAAGGGGTAGGGCTTCTCATGCCGGGAGCAGCAGCAGGCGCACTCCGCTGGGGCGTTCTGGGCGCAGGGCGGATCGCGCAGCAATTCGTGGCCGAGCTGAGCTCGACCGGGGCCGGTACGGTCTCGGGCGTAGCCAGCAAGGACCTCGCCCGTGCCGCGAGGCTGGCCGACGCCGCGCCCGGCGCCGAGGCGTTCGCCAGCTATCCGGCGCTGCTAGCGGACCCGCTCGTTGACGCGGTCTACGTTGCCACGCTTCACCCCCAGCACGAGGAACTCATCGTGGCCGCCGCGTCGGCGGGCAAGCACATCCTGTGCGAGAAGCCCCTGACCACGGACGGGCCGACGGCAGAGGCCGCCGTTGACGCCGCGGCGGCGGCCGGGGTCGCCCTGGTCGAGGCGATGATGTACCGCTTCCAGCCGCAGACGGAGGCGCTGCGCCGGGTGCTCGAGCGCGGTTCGATCGGGACGCCGCTGCACGTCAGCGTCTCCTGCGCCTTTGCCGCGCCGTTCGAGCCCGGCGACCGGCTGTTCGACAGGGAGCTAGGCGGCGGGGCCATCCTCGACGTCGGGTGCTACTCGATGTCGTTCGCCCGGATGATCGCCGGCTGGGTGCTCCACGACGACGCGGCCGAGCCGTCCGAGCTGCTCGGCGGCGGGCACCTGGCCCAGAGCGGCGTCGACGACTGGGCGGTGGCGACGCTGCTGTTCCCCGGCGGCTTCACCGCTCAGGCCCGGACCGGGACGCGGCTCGGCGAGGCGCAGGATGCGGTGATCTACGGGTCGGAAGGATCTGTGTACCTCGCGAACCCGTGGACGCCCGGTAGGGACGGGTCGACAGCCAAGCTCGTGATCAGCCGGGTCGGCGTCGACGCGGCAGAGATCGTCCGGTGCGAGACCCGGCCGCTGTTCGCGGCGGAGGCGGCGGCCCTCGCGGCGGCCATCGAGACCGGCTCGGCGCGGCAGATGACGCCGCGCGACAGCATCGCGACCATGCGCTCGCTGGACCGCTGGCGCGCGGCCGTCGCCGCGCCGCGGCCCGCATGAGCGGCGCGGGCGGCCGGTCAGAGCCGGTCGACCAGCGGCCGGGTCGCGGCGTACAGCTCCCGGTAGATGCCGTACTGCCGGTTGTAGTGCCCGGCGAGCTCGGGCCTGGGCCGCACGGTTCCGGCGATCTTCGTCCAGTCGGTGTCGGCCGGCACTAGGCCGACCGCGGCGGCCGCGAGCAGGGCGTCGCCGTAGCTCGCCCCGATCGTCTGCGCGGGGATGTCCTGCGAGCGCCCGGTCACATCGGAGACGATCTGGGGCCACAGCGCGCCGGCCGCGCCGCCGCCGACCGCGACCGCGCGCCAGCCTGCGCCGGCGGGCCGGACGGAGTCGAACGCCTCGAGGTTATGGCGGACGCCCATGGCCACGGCTTCGAGCGCGGCGAGCATCAGGTGCGCGGGCCGGTGCGCCAGCGTCAGGCCCAGGGCCACCCCGCGCGCGCCGGGGTCGAAAAGCGGGCTGCGCTCGCCGGCGAAGTACGGCAGCAGGACCAGGCCGTCCGCGCCGGGCGGGACGGCGGCCGCCTCGGCGATGAGCTCGGCCGTGGCCGTTCCTGTCAAGGCGCCGACCCAGTCGGCGAGCAGGCCGGAGGTTGCCATGCCCGCGGCGAGCGTGCTGCCCCGCGGCGCGAGTCCGGCGGTCCGCCACAGTCCCTGGTGGGGTCGGCCCGCCGGGTCGATCCCGATGAGGAACAGCGTCGATCCGTACATGATCATCAGGTCGCCGTCGGCGCGGACCCCGACACTCTGCGCCTCGGCCCACGCGTCGACGGTGCCGGCCAGCACGGGCGTGCCCGCCGGCAGACCGGTCTGGGCCGCGGCCGCATCGGTCACCGTCCCGGCGACCTCAGCCGACCAGGCTAGTGGCGGCAGCGGGACACCCGGGCTCAGCTCCTGTGCCCAGTCCGCGGCCCAGCGCTGCCCGGCGAGGTCGTACATCGGGTCGAATTGGCTGGCCGTGTGGTGATCCAGCAGGTACTCACCGGTCAGTTTGCGGACGAGGAATGAACTCGCGCTGAACCACCGGGCCGTCTTGGCCCAGGCCTGCGGCTCGTGCCGTTGCAGCCACAGCAGCTTCGGCCCCACCGCCTGCGAGGACAGCGCGGAGCCACCGCGCGCCAGGATTGCCGCCGATCCGTACCGGTCGTCGAGCTCCTCGATCTCGGCGGCCGCGCGCATGTCGATCCCGTACAGGATCGCCGGGCGCAGCGGTATCCCCGACGCATCGCAGATCACCAGGCACGGACCCATGCCGCTTATCCCGACGGCCGCGACGTGGCAGCGACCTAGGCGTTGATCGGCCAGCAGCTCGGCCAGGAGCTGCCGGGACTGCTGCCACCAGACCGCCTCCGCGTCCTGCTCGAACCACCCCTGCCTCGGCTGGCTGACCTCGTGCCGGCCGGTCACCGTCGCCAGGATCGTTCCGGCCGCGTCCACCGCCACGGCCTTGGTGCTGGACGTCCCGATGTCCAGGCCGATGACCACGTCGGTCACGGCGGGCCGCCGGCCCGGATGGGCAAAGCCACACGTGTCATGCGCCGACCTTCCGCCTGGGCCCGCCGCAGCCGGGCTTGGCTGAGAAATCGTTCCATAAAACGATTTCTCGATACTGTAGGGAGGTGAGCGGATCGGCGTCTACCCCCACCGGGCGAACGCGAGGGGACCGCATGCCGCCCATCACCATCAGGGATGTGGCGGCGGCTGCCGGGGTGTCACCGGCGACGGTCTCACGCGTGCTCAATCTCAAGGAGGACGTCAACGACGACCTCCGCCGCCGGGTGCTCGCAGCGGTGACCGACCTCGGCTACCGTCGCAACGGCCCGGCCCGGAGCCTGCGCACCCGCGCCGCGATGGTGCTCGGCCTCATCATCTCCGACATCACCAACCCGTTCTTCACCGCGCTGGTGCGTGGCGTCGAGGACCGGGCTCAGCTCGCCGGATACTCGGTCGTGCTGGCCAACGCCGACGAGGACGTCACCAAGGAGGCGCGCTACCTCGCGGTGGCGGCGGCCGAGCAGCTGGCCGGGGTGCTGCTGTCCCCCGCGTCATCGCGGCTGACCAGCATCGACGTGCTCACCGAGCGCGGCATTCCGGTCGTGACGATCGACCGGCGGCTGCCGTCCGCCGGCGTGGACAGCGTGACCGTGAATAACCGCAAGTCGTCGCTTGAGGCCGTGGCACACCTGATCGCGGAGGGCTGCCGGCGGGTCGGGTTCGTCGCGGGCCCGGTGCAGACGACGACGGGCGCGAGCCGGCTCGCCGGCTACCGGGCGGCGTTGCGCGCCGCCGGCCGCCCGGTCGACCCGGCCCTGGTCGCCTACGCCGACTTCCGTACTGAGGGCGGCTATGCCGCCACCCGCCAGCTGCTGGAACTGCGCAGGCCGCCGGACGGGCTGCTTATCGCCAACAACCTCATGACCGTCGGCGGGATGCAGGCGATCGCGGAGGCCGGCCTTGACGTCCCGCGGGACATCGCGGTCGTCGGCTTCGACGACGCGAACTGGGCCACTGCGCTGCGTCCGCCGCTGAGCGTCGTGATCCAGCCCACCTACGAGATCGGCCGGACGGCAGCCGAGCTGCTGCTGCGCCGAATCGCGGGCGAGACGTTCGCCCCGCGCCGCGTCGTGCTCCAGGCCCGGCTGGTGCCGCGGGGAAGCTCCCGCCACGTATCCGAGCCAACGAAAGGCTGACCTATGCCGCGCACCGATATGTCCGCGAGCGAGCTGCGCGCCTACGCTCCGTCGCTGCCCGAGCCCCCCGACCTCGCCAGCTTCTGGGCCGAGAGCCTGGCCCAGGCCCAGGAGCACCCGATAGCCGCGCGCTTTACCCGGGTGGCGTCCGGGCTGCGCACGATCAGCAGCTACGACGTGACCTTCTCCGGCTACGGCGGCGCCGCCGTGCGCGGCTGGCTGCACGTGCCGTCCTACTGGTCGCAGGGTGACGATCCGCTCCCCGCGGTCGTGCAGTACCAGGGCTATGGCGGCGGCCGCGGCCTGGTCCAGGAGGACACATTCTGGGCATCGGGCGGCTACGCCCGCCTGATCATGGACACGCGGGGTCAGGGCAGCGGCTGGTCCTGCGGGGACACGCCCGAGCCGGACGGGTCCGCGCCCTACGCGGAGATCGAGCGTTACCTGGCCTGTCATCGCGACCAGGCGGAAACCGTGTTTCGCACGCTGTCCTACTTCGACGCCGCGGTGCTGGGCAAAAGGGCGAACGCGCGCGCGTTGTTCTCCGTCGCGCACATGGATCAGACCTGCCCCCCGTCAACGGTGTACGCGGCGTTCAACGCCTACGGCGGTCCCAAGCAGATCTGCGACTACGAGTTCAACGACCACGAAGGCGGCCAGATCTGGCAGCGCGTACGGCAGCTGCACTGGCTCGCCGCCACGCTGCAGGTGGCGGGACGGGCGTGAGCGCCGCCTTCACCTACACCGGCGATCGGCGGCGGGCAGTCGCCATGCCGCTGGGCGGGATTGGCGCGGGCAGTGTCGCCATCGGCGGAACCGGCGTGCTCAAGCAGTGGCAGCTGCAGCATCAGGGCAACCATCTTGGCTTCCTGCCCCAGTCCTTCTTCGCGCTCCGGCTATCGGTGACCGAGCCGCCGATCTCGATCCGCCGGGTACTGCAGGCACCACCGCCGACTGCGCACCCCGAGCCCGCCCCGCTCGTCACCGATCACCTGGACGCGGCGGGCGGCTACGCGCGGCCATTCAGCTGGCCGCTGGTGCGCGACACCGCGTTCGAGGGCGCCTATCCGTTCGCCCGGATCGACTACGTCGACGACTGGCCGGTGCGGGTTCGGCTCGAGGCGTACACGCCCCTGGTCCCGCTGGACGCGGACGCGTCAGGGCTGCCCCTGGCCAGCTTCACGTTCCGCATCACCAGCGAATTCGACCATGAGATCCACGGCTGGCTGATCGGCACGCTGCAGAACGTGGTCGGCTGGGACGGCGTGACACCGATTCGCGATGGCGGCTGCGGCGTGCTCGGCGGCAACGTCAACCGGCAGTTCGAGGCCGAGGGCGGCACCGGGCTGCTGATGACGAACGAGTTTCTCGCCCCCGACGCTCCGGGAAACGGCTCGATGGCGATCTGGACCCCGTCGCCGGCGGCAATGCTGGCCCAGTTCGACGACGCCGACACGGTGCTCGCCTTCGCCGACTCGCTGAAGGTCCTGGGCGCGAACGTCCCGCTGGACTGGGGCTCCGACGAGGTCGCGCGCGCCGTCGGCCGCCTACGGCCGGCCATGCGCAGCGCCGTCGGCCCCAGCCCGGCAGGTCGCACGTGGTCAGCCGCCCTGGCCGTACCGTTCGGCCTGCGGCCGGCGCAGTCGGCCGAGGTCCAGGTGATCTACGCGTGGCACTTCCCGAACCGGTACGCCGACTTCGATCGGTTCGGCGATCCGCAGCCGGCCGGCCAGCGGCCCGCCTGGATCGGCAACCAGTACGCGACCCGCTTCGCGGACTCCGCGGATGTGATCGACTATTTCGCGCGGCACCGGGCCGAGCTGCTGGCCCGGACCCGGCGATGGCACGATGCGGTCTACCAGAGCGGCCTGCCCGAGCCGGTCACGGCCGCTATCGGCGCGCAGCCCTCCCTGATCCGCAGCCCCACGACCTTCCGGACTGCAGACGGCCGCTTCTACGGATTCGAAGGGGTCCTCGGCGAGTCGACGCTCAACTGGAACGGCAATGTCGGCGGCTCTTGCCCGCTGAACTGCACGCACGTCTGGAACTACGAGCAGGCGGTGGCCCGGCTGTTTCCCGAGCTCGAGCGGTCGATGCGCGAGACCGACTGGGAGGTGCTTCAGGCGCCGGAGGGCTACCTGCCGCACCGGGTACTGCTGCCGCGCGACGGTCATCAGCTGTTCGGGGTGCCGATCGGCGGGCCCGAGCGCCCTGCCCTGGACGGCATGCTCGGCACGGTCCTGAAGACCTACCGTGAGATGCGCCAGGGCGCGGGCGAGGAATGGCTCAGCCGCTACCTGCCGCACGCCCGGCGGCTGATGGATTACGTTACCCGCACCTGGGATCCGCAGGGTAGCGGGCTGCTGACCGGCGACCAGCCGGTCACGCATGACATCAGCCTGCAGGGTCCGAACATGTTCGTCGGCGGTATCTGGCTCGCCGCGCTGCGGTCGATGCAGGAGCTGACCGCCAGGTCCGGGTTCGCGGCCGAGGCCGCCGAGTACCGCCGCAGGTTCGCGAGGGCCAGCACCAGCTACGACGAGCTGCTGTGGAACGGCGAGTACTATCGGCAGGCGACCGAGGGCGAGGCCTTCGACTTCGGCGACGGCTGCCTGGCCGACCAGCTGTTCGGCCAGTGGTGGGCACATCAGCTGGACCTGGGCTACCTGCTGCCGGGCGAGCACGTCCGTGCCGCGCTTGACTCGATCGTGCGCTACAACCTGCGGGACGGCTTCCGCGGCTTCCGGCACGGCTACCGGATATTCGCCGACGGCGACGACTCCGGGCTGCTCGTCTGCACGTGGCCACGCGGCGGACGACCCGGCCTTCCCATCCGGTATGCCGACGAGGTGTGGACGGGCACCGAATACCAGGTGGCGGCCCACTGTCTGTTCGAGGGCAGGACTGACGCGGGACTGCGGCTGCTGCGCGCGGTGCAGGGCCGCTACGACGGACGCCGCCGCAATCCCTACAACGAGATCGAGTGCGGCGACCACTACTCCCGCGCGATGGCCGGCTTCTCCGTGCTTGAGGCCTGCACCGGGGCCTGGCACGACGCGTGGGCCGGGCACCTGCGCCTGGGCCGCGGCTTTGACAGGTACCCGTTGCTCGCCGGGACCGGATGGGGCGAGGTAACGGCGGCCCGGGGAACGGTATCGTTCCGCGTGCTCGGCGGCAGCGTGCGAATCGCGGCGGTGTCGCTGCATCCGGCTGCGCAGATCGCGGCGATGTACCTGGACGACGACGCCGTCGACGCGGACGGCGGCGCACTGCGCAGCCCCGCGACCCTGGCCACAGGTTCGACGCTTGCCGTGTCGCTGGCCTAGCCGACCAGAGGCGGCCGCCATGGCGTTCGCCACCCGGTTCGGGACCGCATCGGTGCCACGACCACGGTTACCGGGCGGTCGCGGCGGCCAGGTCCGGCCACAGGGCGTCGGGGATATCCGCGGACAGGTAGCCGGCGTCGGCGCTGATCTCGTCGGGGGTGCGGGCGCCGACGACGGCGGCGGTGACCGCCGGGTGGCGCAGGGTGTACTGGAGGGCGGCGGCGGGGAGCGGGACGCCGTGAGCGACGCAGATGTCGCGCGCGCGGCGGACGCGCGACAAGAGGGCCGGCGGCGCCGGGGCGTAGTCGTAGCGGGCGTCGTCGGCGGGATCGGCGAGGATTCCGCTGTTGAACACGCCGGCGGCTAGGACGGCGACGCCGCGTTTGAGGCACAGCGGGAACAACAAGTCGGCCGCCGAGTCGTCAAGGAGCGTGTAGCGACCGGCCACCAGCACGCAGTCCAGGTCGCAGCGCTCGATCAGCCAGGCGAGCGGGCCGGGCGAGTTCATGCCCGCGCCGATCGCGGTGACCACGCCCTGGGCGCGCAGGTCGGCCAGGGCGGGGTAGGCCTCGCCGAGCGCCTGGACCATGAAGTCGTCCGGGTCGTGGATGAGCGCGATATCCAAGCGGTCGAGGCGGAGCCGCCGCAGGCTCTCCTCCAGGCTGCGCAGCACGCCGTCGCGGCTGTAGTCGCGGACCCTGGTCAGCGGCGGCTCGGAGGTACCGCCGGCGTCGTAGAAGCCCGCCGCGTCCGCGATATCGGCGGCGGCGGGCACGAGGAGCCGACCAACCTTGGTGCAGACGAGGAAATCCGCGCGCGGCCGCCCGGCGAGGAAATCGCCGATCCGGCGCTCGGACCGGCCCGCGCCGTAGTGCGGGGCGGTGTCGTAGGCGCGGATCCCGGCGTCCCACGCGGCCTCGAGCGTCTCGGCTGCCGTGTCGTCGCTGACCGGTGCGTAGAGGCCGGCGATCGGGGCGCCGCCGAAGACTAGCCTGCGGGCAGCGAGCGCCGGGTGGGCGGCAAGCGGTGGCCTGGTGGTGTCGGTCCCGGTCACGGCACCCCGTTGCCGCGCCAGGCCGGGCCGGAGGGGTAGGAGTACTCGGCCAGCGAGTCCGGCAGGATCTCGGTGGACGCGCCGGGGGTTTCCGGCGTGCGGTAGCTGCCGGCCACGACCACGGCGGGGGCCGCGAAGTGCTCGTGCAGGTGGTCGATCCACTCGATCCTGCGGCCCTGCCTGGTGCCGGACACCGCCACGTAGTCGAACATCGACAGGTGCTGGACGATCTCGCACAGGCCCACCCCGCCGGCGTGCGGGCAGACCGGGACGCCGAACTTGGCGGCGAGCAGCAGGTTGGCGATGTTCTCGTTCACCCCGGCGACCCGGCACGCGTCGATCTGCATGATGTCGATCCCGTCGGCCTGCAGCAACTGCTTGAACATGACCCGGTTGAGCACGTGCTCGCCGGTGGCGATCTTGACCGGCCGCACGCCGCGGCGGATGGCGGCGGTGCCGAGGACATCCTCGGGAGTGGTCGGCTCCTCGGTCCACGCGGGCCGGAACGGGGCGAGCTCCCTGATCCAGCCGATGGCGGTGGGCACGTCCCAGACCTGGTTCGCGTCGATCGCGATGCCGACGTCCTCGCCCACCACCTTCCGCGCGACCGCGAACCGGCGCTTGTCGTCCTGCAGCGACGCGCCCACCTTGATCTTCACGTAGCCGAAGCCCTCGTCGACGGCCTCGGCGCACAG
>JASHTQ010000449.1 GCA_030040475.1 Streptosporangiaceae bacterium | reverse complement strand
CGCATCGCGCGCCCGCCGGGCACCCGGCGCGGCGGCCCGTCGTCGGCGCCGACCCGGCGCCGCGCGTGGTGCGCCGGCGGCAGGTCAGCCCATGGCGGCGGGTCCTGGCCCTCGAGGTCGGGCTCGAGATCGGGGCCGTAGGGCGGCAGGTATTCCTGCTCCGGCACAGCGTGCCTCCGGCAATGGGGGGATTACGGTGAGTAACGGAATGATGGGCCAACCGGGGATCAGTACAGCGGAACTATAAACGATCTCCGCTGCCCGCGAGCCTTATTCGCAGCGCCACCTGGCGCCGTGACCGGTAATCCGGACCGTCCGCGCGTCGCCTTCCGGGTCGGGCTCGATCGAGATCTCAAGCCGGTCGGAAGCCAGTTCCTCGACGAGGCCCCGGCCCCACTCGACCACGGTGACCGAGCCGTCGGTGTCCAGGTCGAGGTCGTCCACCTCGGCCACGCTGCCCAGCCGGTAGGCGTCCGCGTGCACAAGCGGCGGCCCGGTACCCGAGGCGCCGGAGAGCCTGGGATGCACCCGCGCGATGACGAAGGTCGGCGAGGTGATGGGCCCGCGTACGTCAAGGCCCGCGCCGATGCCCTGCACCAGCGTGGTCTTGCCCGCCCCGAGCGGCCCGGACAGGATCACCAGGTCCCCGGCCCGCAGCCGACCGGCCAGCTCGCGGCCCAGATCCCGCATCGCCGTATCGGTCGGCACCCGGAGGGTCCGGGAAGACGGCTCCCCGGGGGAGTCAGGTTCGCTGTCCATGCACCACCGCTCGTTCTGCTGAAAAATTTCTGTTATGGGTGCCGCGGCGGCGGTCACCGGGGGGCCGCCGGGTAGGTTCTCCGGACGCGGGCGCCGATGCCGGTGGCGATCTCGTAGGAGATCGTGGCGAGGGTCTCGCCCCATTCCTGGGCGGTCGGCTCGCCGTCGTCGCCGGGGCCGAACAGGACCACCTCGTCGCCGGCGGCCACCGGCTCGTCGCCGAAGTCGACGACGAACTGGTCCATGCAGACCGTGCCCGCGATCGGCCAGCGGCGGCCGCGCGCGCTGACCAGCGGGTGCCCGGTCGCGGTGCGGGGCACGCCGTCGGCGTAGCCGAGCGGCACCAGGCCGAGGGTGGTCTCGCGCGGCGTGACGTAACGGTAGCCGTAGGAGACGCCCGAGCCCGGCGGCACCCGCTTGACCAGCGCAAGCCGGGCGCGCAGCGTCATCGCGGGCCGCAGCCAGCCCGGCGCGCCGCCGGGCAGGGTGGACAGGCCGTACAGCGCGCCGCCGAACCGGACCAGGTCGAGCCGGGAGGCCGGCACGGTCAGCGCGGCGGCGGTGTTGGCGATGTGCCTGACCTCGGGGCGCACGCCCGCCTTCTCCGCCCGGGCGACCGCGTCGTCGAACGCGGCGAGCTGGGCGGCGACGGAGGGGTGGCCGGGGATGTCGGCGCAGGCGAAGTGGGACCACAGGCCCACCACCTGGACCAGGCCGCGGTCCTGGGCGTCCAGCGCCGCCTCGACGAGGCCCGGCCAGTCCGCCGGGGTGGCGCCGCCCCTGTTCAGGCCGGTGTCGGCCTTCAGGTGCAGCCTGGCGGGCCGGCCCGCCGCGGCCGCCGCGGCGGCGATCTTCGCGGCGAACGCGGCCGAGCCCGCGGTGACGTCGATGCCCGCCTCGATGGCCGCGGCGGGCTCGCCGATCGCCATCAGGGCGAGCACCGGCGCGGTGATCCCGGCCCGGCGCAGCTCGAGCCCCTCGGCCAGGTCCGCGACGCCGAGCCAGGTCGCACCGCCGGCCAGCGCCGCCCGGGCCGCTGGCACGATGCCGTGGCCGTACCCGTCGGCCTTGACCACCGCCATCACCTGGCTGGGGTCCACGTGCTGCCGCAGCGCCGTCACGTTCGCGGTGATCGCGCCGAGGTCGACGACCGCCTGCCTGTCCATGGCGGTCACAGGCTCCGGAACGCGTCGGGCAGCGCCCGGACCACGTCGAAGGCGCCGATCGGCGCGCCGGAGGCGGCGATCCGCGCGGCGAGGCCGTGCAGGTAGGCGCCGGCCAGGCCGGCCTGCTGCGTCGGGAGACCCTGCGCGAGCAGCGAGCCGGCCAGCCCGGACAGCACGTCACCGGTGCCCGCGGTGGCCAGCCACGGCGTGCCGGTCGGGTTGACCAGGACCGGCTCGTCGCCCGGCTGGGCGATCACCGTGGTGGACCCCTTCAGCAGCACGGTGACGCCGAGTTCGGCGGCGGCGCGCCGGGCGTGCTCGAGCCGCCGCGCCTCGACGCTCGCCGCGTCGGTGCCCAGCAGCCGGGCCAGCTCGCCCGCGTGCGGCGTGATCAGCGTCGGCGGCTGCCTGTCGAGCAGGGCACGGGCCCGGCTGAGGATCGTCAGGCCGTCCGCGTCGACGAGCACGGGCAGGTCGGTGGCCAGCACCGCGGCGAGCCTGGCCGCGGAATCCGGGCCGGTGCCCATGCCGGGGCCGGCTACCCAGGCCTGGACCCGGCCGGCGGAAGCGACCTGGTCCCTGCCCGCTTGCTCTATTTCTTCTTCAGAACGGGAGGTGGTATCACCCTCGGCTTCGTGCACGGTCAGGAGGGCCTCGGGCCAGGTCTGCCGGACCGCCACGGCCGGGACCGAGCCGGTCAGCACGCGAACCAGGCCGGCCCCGCCGCGGATCGCGCCGCCGGCGGCGAGCACGGCGGCGCCGCCGAACCGGTCGCTGCCCGCCACGATGCCGACCACGCCGCGGCGGTACTTGTCCGATTCCGCGGTCGGGCGGGGCAGCAGCGCCGCGATGTCGTCGTGCTGCGGCGCCAGGGCGGCCGGCTGGTCCTTCAGGTACGGCCGAAGGCCGATGTCGACGAGCTCGACGGGTCCCGCGTGACCGGCACCGGGGTCGATCAGCAGGCCCGGCTTGATCGCGCCGAAGGTGACCGTGACGTCGGCCCGCACGGCCGGGCCGTCGACGGCGCCGGTGTCGGCGTCGATGCCGCTCGGCAGGTCGACGGCCACCACCGTCGCGCCGTCCTGGCGGGCGCGCTCGGCTCGGGCTGCCAGGCCGGCGAACGGCTCGCGCAGGCCGCCGTGGCCGCCGATGCCGAGCAGGCCGTCGATGATCAGGTCGGCC
>JASHTQ010000448.1 GCA_030040475.1 Streptosporangiaceae bacterium | reverse complement strand
ATCCGCGGCGCCGCGTTCAGCTGGCTGGTGATCAGCATGTCCAGCCAGCTCCTGGTCCCCGCGTGGTACGCACCCGCCGCCTACTGGATGCCGCTGGCGGTCGTTTCGCCGGTGGCCTACTGGGTCGGCGCGCGCGCGGCGGGGGCGAGCATCAGGACGATGACGGCGGCGGTGATCTTGCTGATCGTGGTCGCGAGCATCCACAGCTACGGCCGCCGGGAACTGTGCGGCCGCGCCGCCGCGGCCGACGCCGCCTTGGACGAGGCCGACCGGGCCGACGGCGAACAGTACGTGATCTTGTCGAGGAACATCGAGCGCCGCGAGCATGAGCGCCTGCTGCACGACACGGTGCTCAACACGCTGACCGCGCTGGCTCGGGCCGGAAGCGATGACGTGGCCGAGGTGGTGAGCCGGTGCCGCCGGGACGTGGCCCTGATCGAGGCCGCCCTCAGCGACCCCGGCGATCGGGACGAAGGCGCCGGGCCGCACCGCGACCTCGTCCGAGGCGTGCGGGCGGTCGCCGCCGAGATGCGCACTCGCGGGCTGAACGTGCACGTCGAGGTCACCGGGGAAGGGGCCCCGGCCGTCCCGGTATCGGTCGCCGCGGCGATCTCGAACGCCACCCGCGAGGCGCTGTCGAACGTAGCCGCGCACGCGGGGACTCCGGACGCCTGGGTCGAGGTAAGCCTGGGCGCGCCGGACGCGAGAGCGCCGGACGGCCGGCTGCGGGTGACCGTGCGGGACCGGGGCGCCGGGTTCGACCCGGCGCACGTCGACCGGGCCCGGCTCGGCCTGCGGCGGTCGATTGTCGAGCGCACCGCCGACTGCGGCGGATGGGCGTCCGTCTGGTCGGCACCTGGCCGGGGCACGACGGTGAGCATCTGCTGGCCCGCGACGGCGCACTGCGCGGCAACGGCAAGCGGGGCGACCCAGGCCGACCGGCCCGGCGCCCGGGAGGGCCGGCCGTGCTGAGCCATCAGGAAGTGGTGCGGGACTTCACCGAGTCCGGGCTGCTGCGGATGGCGGGCACGCTGGCGGCGATACTGCCGTTCGCCGCGCTGATCCAGGTGCTTGCGAACATGGCCAACTACCGTCAGCCGACCGTGGCGTGCGGGATCTGGCTCGCCGTGCTCGCGGCCGCGGCCTGGTTCGTGCCGCGGATACGCACCGGCGGCCTGTCCGGCGGCCAGGCGGCGGTGGCGATCCTGATCACGGTCGCCGCGGTGGCCGCGATCGGGTGGGAACACCGCGCGTACTACCCGTCGGGAAGCGTGGACCTGGCCATCATGGGCACGGCCTGGCTGCTGGCCCTGGTCGCGCTGAGCCATCGCGCCTGGGTGTGGGCTCCCGCGGCGCTGATCGTCTTCGCCGAGCACGCCGCGCTGCTGGTCCGCATCGCGGGCCTGGATCCGCTCAGCCTTTCGCAGCTCGAGGCGGCGGGCTACATCCTCGTGGTGATGCTCGGCTCGTTCGCCGTCCTGCGGCCGACGCTGGCCATGCACGTCAAGATGGCCACCCGCCGCGCCGCGCTGGCCAGCAGTTCGGTGGCCGAACGCGCGGCGGCATCCGCCGTCCAGGAGGACCGGCGCAGCAGGCTCGCCCTGTTGGAGATGGAGGCGCTTCCGCTGCTGCGCGACATCGCCGAAGGCAGGCTGGACCCGGCCGCCGCGGACGTGCGGGATCGGTGCGCCAGGCATGCGGCCGCCCTGCGCCATTCCCTCACCGACCGGCTGCCGAACGACGGTGGCCTGCTGGCCAGGCTCGAACCCGCGCTTCGGGTCGCAAGCGCGCGGGGGCTGCTCGTGAAGGTCCAGGCGATCGGCGATCGGTGTGCTCCCCAGGCACAGGTCGCCCGCGCCGTCCTGGCGGCGGTGGACGCCGTGCTTGCCGCGCTCGCGCCGCAGCAGGTCATGCTGACGGTTCTGGCGTCGGGAGACGACAGCGAGTTGTACCTGACCTTCGGCGAGCCGTTGCGGGCCGCCCCGGACGTGGCGGGCCTCGGGCGGGACCTGCCCGCGGCGGCGCGCTGGCACGCCGCGCTGACCGTCGAAGAGACCGGCGCCGGGTGCCTCGAGGTCAGCTGGCGGAAGGCGGCGGGTGTTGACAGACGTCATTGACGTGGCGGCCGTGGACGACCACCCGATCATTCTCGACGGCGTGGCCGGCTGGGTCAGGGCGGCCGAGGGCGACATCCGGGTCGTCGGTACCGCGGCGACCGTGGACGCGCTGCTGGCCGGTCCCGGCCGCGGCGCCGACGTCGTCCTGCTCGATCTCGACCTGGACGACGGGACCTCCGTCGAGAGCAACGTGGCCGCCATCCGCGCCGCGGGCCCTGCCGTCCTGGTCCTGTCGGCCTCGGAGAAGCCGCACGCCGTGCGGGCCGCGCTGCGGGCCGGCGCGCGCGGCTACGCGATGAAGAACGAGCAGACCGCCCAGATACGCGCCGCGATCAGGGAGGTTGCCGCGGGCAGGGACTGGATCTCGGCCCGGCTGGCCTACATCATGGCCTCAGACGACGGCGCCGACAGGCCGGTCCTCAGCCACCAGGAGCGGCGCGCGCTGCAGCTTTACGCCACCGGAATGCCGATGAAGTCCGTCGCAAGGAAGATGACTATCAGTGACGAAACAGTTAAGCAATACCTGGGCCGGGTGCGCGAGAAATACGCCCGCGCGGGACGCCGCGCCGCGACCAAAATTGACCTGTACTACCGGGCCGTCGAGGACGGCCATCTCCCGCCGCCGGCTTAAGCTGTAGTATCGAGCCGTCGAGGACGGGCACCTCCCTCCGCCCTCCCGGGCCGCTATTCCCCCCCTACGCGGCACAGGAGCAGGGATGCACCCGTCCTCGACCTTTCGTTGCCTCGCTAATTTACCCGCGACCAGCGGCCGTGTCATGACCCCCATTCGGGGGTCACCACGGCGCCAGGCCGCCCGGGGCGCCGACAGGGCCGACGCAGCCGGTGGGCAAGGCGTTGCCGACCTGGGCCGCGCGCGGGCCGAGCGCCTGGCCAGCCGCATCCGACCCGGCCGGGCGAAGCCGCGGCCACGGTTCCCGGCGGCCGACCGGGGGACATTTCTGTCCCGCCTGAGGTCAATGGTGACCGAATTTCTGTCCGCTGGGCAACAGGCGATATGCGGTACCCGGAATTGGCGGTCGCGCCGATTTACGGCGCACCCGGAATGGACCGGGAAAGCGGCGGCGGCACCCGCGGGCTTCCCCGCGCCGCCGGGCCGACCTGGGCGACTGCGCATCCCCGCCGTAGATCTCACGATCATTATTCCGAACGGGCCGTGGTGACTGCGAGGCAAACTCTCGATCTCATCGGTGGCCATCCCCCAAACACCCGTCCCGTCTATCCGGCAGCCACCATCAGCCACTGCCCGGTCGGAGCGGCCCTGGTTGCGGGGCCGCTGCCACCATCGGGGTACTGTCCGAGGACGACGTCGAAGGTCCCGTGGAGGAGCCATGAAGATCGGCGGATCGATCGCGCTGGTGACCGGCGCCAACCGCGGCCTGGGCAGGGCGTTTGCCAGGGAGCTTGTCGCCAGGGGCGCCCCGGTGCTCGCGGCCGCCGGCGGCGGCGCGATCGTCAACATGCTCTCGATCACCAGCTTCTACACCAACCCGTTCAACGCCTCCTACGGCGCCTCGAAGGCGGCGGCGTGGCCGCTGACCAACGGCGTCCGGCTCGAACTCCACCACCAGCGCACGCTGGTGGTGGCCGTGCACTCGGGCTTCATCGACACCGACATGGCCGCGCTGGTCGACCTGCCCAAGAACACCCCGGAGTCGGTCGCCAGGCAGACGTTCGACGCCGTCGAGGCCGGCCAGGTCGAGGTGCTCGCCGACGAGCGGACCCGCACCGTCAAGGCCTCGCTGTACCGCGACCACGAGCTGATCTACCCGCCGGTCCAGGAATCATGGGACCAGGCCGTCAGGGGAACCTGATAATGGCGCCCGGCGCCACTCGGCGGATGGCCACGTTGCTCTTGATGGTCGGATTGCCCGGTGCGGGGAAGACCGCGCGGGCCACGGAGCTGGCGGCCGCCTACGCGGCGCTGCTGCTGAGCCCGGACGCGTGGATGATCCCGTTGTTCGGCGAGCCGCAGGCCGGCCGGAAACGCGACGTGCTCGAGGGCCGGCTCATCTGGCTGGCGCTGCAGGCGCTGCGCCTGGGCACCAGCGTCGTCCTCGACTTCGGTTTCTGGGCGCGCGACGAGCGCTCCGCCTTGCGCTGGCTGGCCTGGTCGGCCGGGGCGTCCAGCCAGGTGGTGTACCTGCCGGTGGACCGGGCCACCCAGCTGGCGCGGATCCAGCGCCGCCAGGCACGCGCGCCTGAGCAGGCATTCGCGGTGACGCAAGCCGAGGTGGATGGCTGGCGGGCCCGGTTCGAGGCGCCCGATATCGCCGAACTCGCCGGAACCGACCCGCCGGAACCGCCGGCCGGGTGGCCCGGCTGGCCGGAGTGGGCCGCGGACCGCTGGCCGTCGCTGGCCGGCGACTGACCCGCCCGCCGGGGCGGCGGGCGGGCCGGCGGGCGGGCCGGCGCCCTAGGAGCCCCGCCGCGGCGAACCGGGCGGCCGGACCGGGATCCGGACCCGCAGCACGGTCTGGCCTGGCCGCGAGTCGATGACGATCGTGCCGCCGTGGCGCTCGACGACGACGCGCCGCGCGATGTCCAGGCCCAGGCCGGTGCCCTTGCCCGTCTCCTTGGTGGTGAAGAAGGGCTCGAAGGCGCGCGTGGCCACGTGCGCCGGCATGCCGCGGCCGGTGTCGGCGATCTCGACGACGACGTCGCCGCCTTCCGCGCGGGTCGACAGGCGAAGCGTGCCCTTGCCGTCCATCGCCTCGACGGCGTTGTCGATGAGGTTGGTCCATACCTGGTTGAGCTCGCCGGCGTGGGCCTCGACCGGCGGGACGCCGGCGCCGTAGTCGCGCACCACGGTGACGCCGTCGCCCAGCCGGTGGCCGAGCATCACCAGGGTGCTCTCGAGCCCGTCCGTGATCTCGGCTCGCTGCATCGAGGCGCGGTCCATCTGCGAGTAGGACTTCACCGCGGCGACAAGCGTCGAGATGCGCCGGGTCGACTCCTTCGTCTCCGCCAGCAGCGCGGCGATGGAGAAGGTGCTCGCCAGCCACTCCAGGCCCGGCTCCAGCGCCGGTCCCGGCAAGATCGCGGCCGCCCGCTCGCACCAGTCGCGACCGACCCCGGCGGCGGCGAGCGCCGGCGCGATCGTCCACTCGCGGCCGACGCCGTGGCGGGTGAGCCACGCCGCCAGGTCGTCCTCGAGGTCGGCGAGCGCCAGCGCGTCCGGCGCGGTCGGCGGCGGAGCGACCTCCCGGCGCAGCGCGTCGAGTTCGGTGAGCTGCGCGGCGGTGACCTGGTGCGCGGCGAGCTGGCTCAGGGATGCCAGCAACGCCTGGGACGAGGCCGCCAGGTCGTCGACCGCGCGGACGGCGGCCGCCGCCGGGTTGTTGAGCTCGTGGGCGAGGCCGGCCGCGAGGGTGCCGAGGGCGACGACGGACTGGCGCTGCCGCGCCGTCGCCTCCACCGACCGCGCGGTGCGGTAGAGCCCCTCGATCAGGTGCCCGGCGAGCGGGAACCAGGACTCCATCCGCTCTCGCAGGACCTCGGCCGGAATCCGCAGCACCCGCCCGTCGGTCGCGGCGCGGCCGGTGGCAAGGTAGACGCCCTGCTCGTCCCAGGCGCGGAAGCCGCCCGCCCAGCGGCCGGGCAGGTCCATCCGCGCGACCACGGTCTCCTCGGCGCCGATGCGGCGGACCAGGTCGATCGCCCCGTCCAGGAGCACCCACCAGAAGTCGGCGTGCTCGCCCTCGCCGAACAGCTCCAGTCCCGGCCGGAAATGAACCTCGGCGCTGCCCGCCGCCAGTTCGGACAGATGCTGCTCGGTCAGCCCGTCGAACAGGTCGATGGAACGCAGCTCGGTCAGCCGTGGGTCCATGCAGACAGTCTGGCCCGCGGCAGGTCATGATGCCAGTTCAGGCGGCTCCCGGCGGCCGCAGGCCGAGGACCGGCAGGCAGTCTTCGACTCCGGCGAGCTCGATGTCGGCGCGCCGGAGCTTGTGCCAGCGGTCACGGGTCAGTTTCCAGCGTGTGAGCAGGGCGGCTTCGCCGCGGCGGGTAGCCCAGTCGGTGCCGTTCGGTTCGTAGCCGAGCGCCGCGGACACGCGGTTGGACGCGGGATTGTCCGCGAACGCGTCGCTGGTCGCCTCGCGCGCGGCCAGCCCGGCGAACGCCAGATGCAAGATCGCCGCGCGCATCTCGGTGCCGATGCCGCGGCCGCGGTATCCCGGCCCAAGCCAGGAGAAGGTGCTGACCGTGCCCAGCTCGGCGAACCGCACGCCGACGAGGTCCTGCATGCCGGCCGGCTCGCCGTCGACGAGCACCACGAAGTACAGGCGCCACCGGTCCCTGTCCACCCGCGCCCGCCCCGCCCAGATCCCGCGCAGCCACCGCCACTCCCGCTCGGGACCGTCCGCGTACAGCGACATCGGGTCGTCGAACGGCAGCGGCCCGGCCCCGACGACACCGGCCCTGACCACCGGGAGCAGCCGCTCAAGCAGGTCATCCGTCGCCCCGGCCAGCACCAGCCGGGGCGTCCGCACCTCAAGCCTGAGCGGCGGGTACGAAGGCGTCATGAAGTTCCTCCAGGCCAGCGGCGGGCCGCCAGGACGGCCAGGTGGAGCGAGACGAGCGTGTCCTCGAGCTCGGGGAGCCTGCCTGGCCGGCCGGCCCGCACCGTGGAGCGGACCAGTTCGTCGGTGGCTCCGGCCAGGGCCAGGTAGGCCTCGGGGGGGACGGACGGCCAGTCCGGGTGACGCTGTCGCGCGCGCCGGTGCCAGCTTGCGTTCAGCTCGGCGAACACGGCGGCCGCGGCGTCCAGGCGGGCCAGCGCGCGCGGGCCCGCGGTGGGCATGTGGACGTAGAAGACGGCCGCGAAGGCAGGCTCTCCGGCCAGGAATGCGAGGTAGGCCCGGCACGCGGCGCGGAGTATCTCCTCGGCCCGCGAGCCGGCCGGCAGGGCCCGGGTCGCGGACACCACCTGGGCGATCATGAGTTCCCTGCCCTCGGCGGTGGCGGCGAGGAAGCAGTCCTCCTTGTCCGCGAAGTGGGCGTAGAAGGCGGCCCTGGACACCCTGGCCCGCCGGACGATGTCGGCGACCGTCACCGCCAGGTAGCCGGATTCCGATACCGCGGCGATCACCGAGCGCAGCAGCCGCTCGCGCTGCGAGGCCCGCACGTCCGGCAGCGGCAGGCGGCTCCGGCCGCGGGGAAGGCCCGGCTTGCCCTCGTGCGTGGCGGCGAGGGTTCCCCCTTGCCCGGTGTCGGTCACGGGCATACAGTAGCTCCCGTAGTCCTAAAGTACCGAGTCGTACTTTTGGTGAACTCCCGGTTCGTCCTCTCAGCCGACATCTGCCGTCAAAGGGAGACTTGGATGTTCATGACGTGGACCGGACGGCGGGCGGGCGCGCGGCTGGTGGTGGCCGCCCTCACCCTGGGTGCCCTGGTGGGGACCGCACCCGCGGCGAGCGCGCTGGGCGGGCAGCAGGGCGGGCCGGTGACGGTCACCGCCAACGGGGCGGTGCGCGGGCTGGCCGAAGGGGCGGTCGACGAGTTCCTCGGCATCCCGTACGCGGCGCCGCCGGTCGGGCCGCTGCGGTGGCAGCCGCCGCAGCCCGCCGCGAACTGGTCGGGCGTGCGCGACGCGACGGCGTTCGCGCCGCACTGCCCGCAGCTTGCCGGGCCGTTCGGCCAGGCCAGCACGTCGGAGAACTGCCTGTATCTGAACGTCTTCACGCCGAGCGGCTGGCGGCCGGGGGCCGATAACCCGGTCATGGTGTGGATCCACGGCGGCGCGCTGGTCAGCGGGGAGAGCAACGACTACGACCCCACGGCGCTGGTGGAGCACGGGGTGGTCGTGGTGACGATCAACTACCGGCTCGGCGCGCTGGGCTTCCTCGCGCACCCGGCGCTGGCCGATGCGAACGGCCAGTCGGGCGACTACGGGCTGATGGACCAGCAGGCGGCGCTGCGGTGGGTGCAGCGGAACATCGCGGGCTTCGGCGGGAACCCGCGCAACGTGACCATCTTCGGCGAGTCCGCCGGCGGCCTGTCTACCCTGTCGCAGGTGGCGTCGCCGGAGGCCAGGGGGCTGTTTCAGAAGGCGATCGTGGAGAGCGGCTCTTACGACCTCACGCAGGCGTCGCTGGCCAGCGCGGAGGCGGCCGGCGAGGCGTTCGCGACCAAGGCGGGGTGCGCCAGCCAGACCGCGGCCTGCCTGCGCAGCCTGCCGGTCTCGACGATCCTGGCCGACCAGGACGCGTCCGGCTACACGCCGAACATCAACAGCGAGATCCTGCCGCAGTCGCTCGGCACCGCGTTCGCGACCGGCGACTTCAACCGGGTGCCGCTCGTCAACGGCACCAACCACGACGAATGGCGGCTGTTCGTCGCGCTCAGCACGCTGGCGGGCGCCCCGGTCACGGCGGCGAACTACCAGAGCATGATCGCCTCGACGCTCGACGTGCCCGCGACGGTGGCGGCGGTCATCGCGGCGCAGTACCCGCTGTCCGCGTACCCCAGCCCGTCGGTCGCGCTCGGCGCGGTCGGCACCGACGCGATCTTCGCGTGCCCCGCGCTGACCATCGACGAGTCCGTGTCGCGGTACGTGCCGACGTTCGCGTACGAGTTCAACGACTCCAGCGCGCCTGAGCTCTTCCTGCCCCCGGTCGGCTTCCCCTACGGCGCGGCCCACGCCTCGGAGATCCAGTACCTGTTCGCCCTGCCGACCGCGGCGTTCCCGCAGGCGCTGTCGGCGCAGCAGGAGCAGCTGGCGGCGGCCATGAAGGGGTACTGGACGAGCTTTGCCCGCAGCGGGTTCCCGGCGTCGTCAGGCACACCGTTCTGGCCGCAGTTCAACGCCGTCACCCAGACGATGCAGTCGCTGGTGCCGCCCACGCCGCAGACCGAGACCGACTTCGCGGCCGAGCACGACTGCGCGTTCTGGACCGCGCTCGAGGCCGGCTGACTGCGGCGCCGGGGAAACGCGGCAACACGACGGATGTCACACCTGGAAGCGTCCTCGACACTAAGTGGTGAGAGCCGCCGCGCGGGGCGTGTGCGAGGACCTGGAGGTGGACGATGTCCGGCTGGAACGAAGCTCCAACCGAGTATTCGAGGCTGGTGATAGTCCTCGTCCGCGAAGAGGACTGGGAGGCGGTCGACGGGCCTACCGCTATCGACTTTGCCTGGCCGCTGCCCGCCGAACCACGGGTCCTGCCCGCAGTCGAGCCGGAGTTCGGCACCTGTTACCACGCGGAAATGCCCGCGCTGGTCCGCTTCCTCATCCAGTGCGGGGCAAACCGGCACGACGCCGCCGACGCCGCGCAGGAAGCCTTCATCGAGCTGTTCAGGCAGTGGCCGACCGTACGCAAGCCGAGGCAATGGCTCCGGACGGTAGCGTTCCGCATCTTCCTGCGCCAGCCCGTGGACCCGACATCGCCTCCGCAGACGACTCGGGACAGGCCGGGCACGCTGAGCGCGTCGGATCCTTTCGACCTCCGCCAGGAGGAACAGCACGTCCTGGACATGCTGAACCTGCTGCCGACGGCCCAAAGAGCCGTGCTGGCACTGCACTACGACCAGTTCGAGACCCGAGACATCGCAGAGATCCTGGGAATGCAGCAGGCGGCCGTGCGGAAGAACCTGGAGCGTGCTCGCGCCGCGCTCAAGAAGCTGCTTGACGCCGACGCCGACCCGTGGCGTAGGCGCGAGCCTCCCGCACAAGGAGCGGGAGAGTGAACCCCATGAACGAAAACGCAATCGGCACGGACGCTGCCGCCAGGAACGGAAGCGATGCGCTGCTGGACGCCGTGTTCACCGACGCCAACGCCGGCCTGCTCGCGGCGATCCGCGAAGGTCTCGACCTCGAAGACGGCCTCGCCCAGATCATCGGCGCGCCCCCCCGGCTCGAGATGCCCGCCCAGGATCTGCCTCCGCAGAACGACGAGTCGCCCCAGGATTCGCGGCAGTCCTGATCTCGCGGCAGGCGGCCGCGGGCACCCGGGGATGGAGCCCGGCTCACGCGCTCGCGGTTACCCGGGCGTGGTTTTTGCGGCGTGGAAGTCGCAGCCAGGTAGCTCTATGTGCATGGCGGGGACTTCGAAGCCGAATTTCTTGTTACCAGTGGGGGCAAGGGGGTTGTTGGGGTTGCTGTGGGGCTGGGGGCGGGTCAACGGGGTATTCCGGCGTCGGGCAGGGCTGGGGTGGCGGGGCCTGGCTCGGGGGCCTGGCGGGGGAGGCTGGGGAAGGTGCGGGGGCCGATCCGGGCCAGGATCTCGGCGCGGTGGGCGTCCATCGGCATCGCCAGCAGGTAGCCCTGGCCGAACTGGCAGCCCATCGAGGTCAGCAGGTCACGCTGCAGCTCGCTTTCGATGCCCTCGGCGACGACCTCGAGGTGGAGCGTGCGCGCGATCTGGACGATGCCCTCGGCCAGCGCCAGGCGCTGCGCGGAGATCGCGATGTCGTCGACGAACGACTTGTCCATCTTCAGCACGTCGATCGGCAGCTCGCGCAGGTAGCTGAGGGAGGAGTACCCGGTGCCGAAGTCGTCGATCGCGAGCCGGACGCCGATGGCCTTCAGCTGCGCCAGGTCGGCCTGCACCCGCTCGTCCTTGCGCAGCAGCACGCTCTCGGTCAGCTCGAGCATGAGCGCGCGGGGCTCCAGGCCCGAACTGTCAAGGATCCGGCGCAGGCCGTCCACGAAGCCGGGCGCGATGACCTGCCTGGCCGACACGTTCACGCTGACGTACAGCCCGCGGGGAGCGGAAACGGCTGGCCCGGACGACACGTCCAGGCGCAGGTCGCGGCGCCAGCGCGCGATGTCGGCCGCGGCGCCGGCCAGCACCCACGAGCCGAGCGGAACGATCTGGCCGGTCTCCTCGGCAAGCGCGATGAACTGGTCCGGCTGCATCATCCCCCACTGCGGATGCGGCCACCTGACCAGCGCCTCGAACCCGGCGAGCTCGCCGGTGGTGAGCGCGACGATCGGCTGGTAGGACAGGGTGAACGCGGACGTCGCCACGGCGTCGGCGAGCGCGGACTGCAGCTCGCGCCGCTTGACCAGGCCGACGCTCAGCACGGGCTGGTAGCGGCGCCACTGCCGCTTGCCCGCCGCCTTCGCCGCGTACAGCGCGAGGTCGGCGTGCCTGAGCAGCTCGTCGGTGTCCGCGCTGTCCTGGGAGGTGGCGACGCCGACGGTGACCGTGGTGAGCACGGCGTCCGGGGCGAGCGCGAACGGCTCGCTGAACGCCTTGACGATCCGGTCGGCGGCCGCCTCGACCACGGCCGGGCCCGCGACGTTGCCGATCAGCAGCGCGAACTCATCGCCCCCCAGCCGCGCCGCGGTGTCCACGTCGCGGATCAGGCCGGACAGCCGCTGCGCGGTGGCCACAAGCAGCTCGTCGCCCACGCCGTGGCCCATCGTGTCGTTCACGACCTTGAAGTCGTCCAGGTCGACGAACAGCACGCCGGCCGTCGTGCCGTCCCGCCTGGCCGCGGCGAGCTGCTGGGAGATCCGGTCCTGGAACAGCAGCCGGTTGGGCAGGCCGGTCAGCGCGTCGTGGAAGGCCTGGTGCTTGAGCTCGTCCTCGAGCTTGCGCTGTTCGGTCACGTCCCGCAGGGTGAAGACGAGCCCGCCGACGGTCGGGTCGTCGCGCAGGTCGCTGCACCGCACCTCGACCCGGACGGTCACGCCGTCGCGGCGGACGATCTGGCGGTCGACGTACCGGGAGCCGACGCCCGCGCCGACCCCCAGCTGCAGCAGGATGCGGGGGAGGTCGTCGTGCCGCCCGCCCGCGACGAGATCCCACGGATACGCGCCCTCGACGGTGACGTCGCCGAAGATGCCCGCGGCCGACGGCGACGCGTAGCTGACCTTCCCCTCCTCGCCGATGATCAAGATGGCGTCCGAGGTGTCCTGGACCAGCGTCCGGAAGTACGCCTCGCTCCCCCGGCGGATCACCTCGTCCCGCAGCAAGATCCGCTCCACCGCGAGGGCCACCTGGTAAGCGAGGATCTCCAGCGTCGCGAACAGGTCGGCGAGCGTGCGCTGCCCGTCGAAGATCGCGAGCACCCCGATGAGCGGGTCGCCGGACGGCCGGTCGGTGAGCAGGAGCGGGCACAGCAGCATCCAGTCGCGGCCGGCCACCAGCGTCCTTGCCTCCTCGGGCAGGCTGGCGACCGGCAGCAGGAGCGGCGCGGCGGCGGTCATGCCAGGCACCCAGGTCGCGGCGACCTCCGCGAGCCGGCTCGTCAGCACCGGGTCGGCCGACGCCCCGGTCACCACGCGGAACGTGCCGTCGGCCCGCACCGCGAGCAGCACCTCGGCCCGCGGCACCGGGCCGAGCAGGGCGTCGGTCGCGGACTTGACCGCGGCCGCGACCTCGTCCACGCTGGCCGCCGCCACCATGGACACCCCGGCCTGGCGGACCACCCGCTCCCGGCCGGCCGCGCGCCGGTGCGCGGCGGCCACGTCCGACAGCCGGGACAGCACGAGCAGGTAGAGGGTCGCGGAGAACACCGCGATCACGCCGAGGTTGGCGCCGCGGAACCGGAACGACTGGGCGAACAGCACGACCGGGGCGATCAGCGAGGCGAGCATGAGCACGACCAGCCTGACCCGCGTTACCTCGGCGCGCAGCCGGGTGACCGGCCGGGTGACCTCGGTCATCGTCGGATGCAGCGCCGCGGCGCCCCAGCCGCCGTAGAAGACGGCCCAGCCGAGGTCGACGACCGTGCCGTTGCGGAAGATCCCGTGCAGCTCGATCAGGCCGTACGCCGTGTCGGAGGCGAGCACGGCGACCGCGCTCACGGTCAGGATCTGGACGGCCCGGCACCGCCCCACCCCGGGCGCGAGCAGCCGGGTCAGCATGGCGAGCACGAGCACGTCGCCGAGCGGGTAGGCGATCGCGACGCTCTTTTGCAGCCCGGACAGCCCGGCGGCGTGCACGTACGGGGAGACCAGGTAGATCCACGACAGCAGGGCCAGCCCCACGGTCAGCGTCAGCGCGTCGATCACGCTGCGCCGGTCCCTGTCCGGCGTCCGCCACCAGATGAAGATCAGCAGCGCGGCCGCGTACAGCGGGTAGGTCGCCAGGTACAGGACGTCGGCGTAGGAGGGGAACGGGAGCGGGGTATTCATCAGCTGCGCGACGAGGAAGCTCATCTGGCCGGCCAGGAAGCTCGCCTGCGCGGCGGCCAGCAGCAGCCAGGGCAGCGTGCGCGACGGGCGGTTGAGGACCACGCCCGCCACGATGCCGCCCACCCCGCACAGGCCGATCAGCCCCCACGCCTCAACGCGCAGGCCGGGCAGCCAGTAATACGCCCCGACGAGCAACGCCCACCAGACGGCATAGCCGCCCAGCACATACCGTCGCATTTTCACCGAAATCCCCCGATGCCCGTCTTTGGCCGACCCGACCAGCCCCCGGAATGCACTATTACTTGTTCCCAGGAGCGCATCCCGGTAAGCACGATAATGATTTCGCACCACCCGCGACAGCCAGGGTGCGGGGAAAACGGGCAGCACCGTACGTTCGGGATAAAA
>JASHTQ010000447.1 GCA_030040475.1 Streptosporangiaceae bacterium | reverse complement strand
GGCACGGCCCCCGCTACGCCCGGATTCGGCCAGATCTGACAAGCCCGCCACGACCCCGGTCGTGACTCACGAGCGAACGCGGATCCAACATGGGGACAAACCGGACACATAAAAATGGACCTGGGGTAGTAAAATCCCAGGTCAGAACGGGTGCGCCGCCAGGGACTCGAACCCCGAACCCGCGGATTAAGAGTCCGCTGCTCTGCCAGTTGAGCTAGCGGCGCCTGCAGAACGCTGTGATCGTAGCAGCTATCGGCGGCGCGGGCGAATCGCGGACGTCTCGCCGATGGCCTGCCGCGGTCACCCGGGACTGGTACCGTGGCTCGTTCGGCAGAATAGATCTTTAAGAGCATTATTCCGAACGAGCAGTGGTAGCTGTAGTCAGTACGCCTTGCGCGTGACCGTGGCCTGGAGTCCCGTGCGTTGAACCGGGCGTTAGGCACGGACGTGAAGGAAAGCATGGCTTCCGGGCATCTTCGTAGTGACGCGGGCATGACCGACCGTGACGATACCGGGTCGGAGCCCATGGCCGGAGCATCCTCCCCGTCACAGACCGAGCCGGTCGCCCCGCGCGACGCGGCCGGGACGGGAAGCCGGCTGGCGTGGCTGGACGTGCTGCGCGGGGTCGCCGCGCTGGCCGTCGTCTTCGACCACCTGTCGTACTACGTGCTCCAGGCGGTGCGCCAGATCGTCTACCAGTGGTTCAACCCGGGCAACTACGGCGTCTTCGTGTTCTTCATGATCAGCGGGTACATCGTGCCCGCGTCGCTGGAACGCAAGGGAAGCGTGCGGACGTTCTGGGTGAGCCGCCTGTTCCGGCTGTACCCGCTGTACCTGCTTGCGGTGGGGCTCGCGGTCGCGCTCGCCTTCGCGCACCTCGGCGGCCTGCGCGGCGAGGGCTCGGACCCGGAGACGTCGGTGCTGTCCCAGCTGCTGATGATGTCGAACGTGCTCGACGGGAAGAACCTGCCCCTCGTGGTCTGGTCGCTGTCCTATGAGATGGTCTTCTACCTCCTGCTCACCGCGCTGTTTGCGGCCCGGATTCACCGCCGCAGCAGCTGGTACGCGCTGGCGTTCGCGGCCGCGGCGGTGGCGATCGGCGGCTTCCTGCCGCAGGCCTACTTCTCCCACACGCTGAACGACTCGCGGCTGGTCGCGCTCGCCGCGGACGCGCTGGTAATGGCCGGTCTTGCTGTCGCGGTCGTCCGGCGCGGCGTGCCGCGCATGCTCGGCGCGGCCCTGGCCGCGCTGGTGGCGCTGACGCTGCTCGCCTTCAACGGCGGCTGGATCTGGCCGTGGGAGGCGCTGTCGATCCTCGCGCTGATGTTCACCGGGACCGTGCTGTACCGAGCCGAGCAGGGCCAGTACCCATGGAGCCGGGCCATCCCGGTCGCGGTGGCGGTGTTCGCGCTGGCCATCGCGGCGGGCATCTGGCACAGCCGCGCCTGGGGCATGTCCGCGGGCGCGGAAGGCACCTGGGAGCGCACCTGGTTCCTCTCGCTGGCGCTGGCCGGCGCGACGTTCGCGTTCGGCATGGCGTTCCGGCACCTGCGCTGGCCGCGCGCGCTGACCTGGCTCGGGCTGATCAGCTACTCGCTGTACCTGCTGCACCCGCTGCTCGTCGAGGTCTACTACAGCGTGCCCTGGCTGGACCGGCACCATCCGTTCGGGCTCCAGGTGCTGCTCGCCGCGGCCTTCCTCGCCGTCATCATCGGGATCTGCTCGGCGACCTATCTGCTGGTAGAGCGGCCGATGCAGGATCTCGGCCGCCGGGTCGCCAGGTGGGCCGATGCCGTCTTCGGCCCGGATCGTCTGCCGGCCCGCGCGGCGGTCTCCGACCGCGTCCTCGCCCGCCGCGCCAGCCCCGTCACCGACTAGCCGGCCGCTCCACGGACCCGTCCCCGGCCCGCCGCGCCCACCCCGCCACCCGCGAGCCGAGGCCGCTCCAGCATTCTGGTGTCATGCCTTCCGCTCCGCTGCCGCCGCCGCGCGATCCCGCCCCGCCCTACCGGGTCTGCCTGGTCTGCCTCGGGAACATCTGCCGGTCGCCGATGGCCGAGATCGTGCTGCGCGACGGCCTGGCCAAGGCCGGCCTGGACGGCGCGGTCGTGGTGGACAGCGGGGGCACGGGCGACTGGCACGTCGACGGCCCGATGAGCGCCGGTGCCCGGGCGGCCCTGGCCGGGCGGGGTTACGACGGCTCGGCGCACCGTGCCAGGCAAGTCAAGCCATCCTGGCTGGCGCAGCGCGATCTGGTGCTGGCCATGGACGCGAGCAACCTTGCCGCGCTGCGGCGACTGGCCCGAGCGCAGGATGGCACGAGGATCCGGCTGTTCACCGAGGTCGCGGGCGGCGACGGTGACATCCCCGACCCGTACGGCGGCGATGCGGCCGACTACGACCACGTCCTCGCCCTGGTGTCCGCCGCCGCCCCGGTCATCGTCGAGCGGCTAGGCCGGCTCCTCGATCCGCCCGGCGCCGGACGGTGAGTTCGGCCGCAAGCGGGATCGCCCGGCTGACCGGGCTCGGCGTCCGCGATGCGCGGGTGGTCGGGTCGCAGCATGGCTACCAGCACCTCATGCTCACCCTCTCCGGCGGCCAGCGCGCCTTCGCCAAGGCCCTCCTGATCACGCCTGACCAGGCGGCGGGCGCCGCGGACATGGCGGCAGGCCCGCCGGGGGCACCGGACCATGCGGTGGCGTTCGCGGCCGAGGCGAACGGCCTGCGCTGGCTTGCGCAGGCCGAGGCCGTCCCGGTTCCGAGCGTGCTGGCCGTCACCGAGGCTGCCCTCGTCGTCTCGATGATCCGGCCCGGCCAGGCGACCCCGGAGGCCGCCTTCCAGTTCGGCGCCGACCTGGCCCGGCTGCACGAGGCGGGTGCGGACGGCTTCGGCGCGCCCTGGCCGGGCTTCATCGCCAGCCTGCCGCTGGACAACACCCTGACGCGCGCGGACGTGGAGCCATGGCCGCAGTGGTACGCCGCCCGCAGGCTGATGCCCTACCTCAGGTCCGCCGTCGACTCGGGCGCGCTGCGGCCGGAAGACGCGCGGCCGGTAGAGGCGGTGATGGACCGTATCGACTCGCTGGCCGGCCAGGCCGAGCCGCCGAGCCGCATCCACGGCGACTGCTGGGCAGGGAACGTGCTGTGGTCCGGCGGCCGGGGCTGGCTCATCGATCCGGCGGCACACGGCGGCCACCGCGAGACGGACCTGGCCATGCTGGCCCTGTTCGGCGCGCCCCACCTGGACCGGATCCTGGTCGGCTATCAGGACACCCGGCCGCTGGCCGCCGGCTGGAGGGCCAGGGTGCCGCTGCATCAGCTGCACCCGCTGCTCGTGCACGCCTGCCTGTTCGGCGCGTCCTACCGGGAAGAGGTCCATGCCGCGGCCCGCGCCGCGCTGGCCGGCTAACGCCCCGAACCGGATCTCGTCCACCGAGCTCCGGCTCGCCCCGTCGTCCCCGTCCGCCAGATCCGCCAGATCCGCCTCTTCCGCGACGATGGCCTCGTCGACGAAGTCCTCATCGGCCGGGTCTAGCTGGTCCGCGTCGTCGCCGCCGTGTGCCTCCGGAGCCAGCGGAAGGGCTATCCGGAACGTCGCGCCCTGGCCCGGGGTGGTGCGCACCGAGGCGACGCCGCCGTGCGCGGCCACGAGCGCGGCCACGATCGCGAGGCCGAGGCCGCTGCCGCCGGCCTTGCGCGTCCTGGCCTGGTCCGCCCGGTAGAACCGTTCGAACGCGCGGTGCGCCTGCTCCGGCGTCATTCCGGGTCCATGGTCGGTCACGTCGAGGATCACCGCGGGGACGGACGTGCTCTTCCGCGGATCCAGGGTCCCCGAGCTGATCGACACCCCTATCGGGGTCCCGTCGGGGGTGTGCCCGAGCGCGTTGCTCATCAGGTTGCCGATGATCTGCCGCAGCCGCGGCTCGTCGCCGATGACGAGGAACGCCGCTCCGGGCTGCACCGAAAGGTCGATGGCCCGGCTCGGCGCAAGCAGCCGCGCGTCGTACACGGCGTCGCCGGCCAGCGAGAGCAGGTCCACGGGCTGCCTGGCCAGCGGCCGTTGCTGGTCGAGCCTGGCAAGCGTCAGCAGGTCCTCGACGAGCACGCCCATCCGTGCCGCCTCCGCCTCGACCCGCTGCATGATCCGGTCCAGGTCCTCTGGCGTAAGGCCGCCGGCATTGCCCGAGAGACCCGGCTCGTCGTAGTACCGCACCAGCCCGCCGCGCTGCCGGTAGTACTCGGCAAAGCCGCGGATCGCGGTCAGCGGCGTGCGCAGTTCGTGGCTGGCGTCCGCGATGAACCGGCGCATCCGCTCTTCGGACTGATGCGCCGCGGCCTCGGATTTCTCCCTGGCGTGGAACGCCGTCTCGATCTGGCTCAGCATCGTGTTGAGCGAGCGGCCGAGCCGGCCGATCTCGGTGCGCGGATCTCGTTCCGGCACCCGGCGGTTCAGGTGCCCGGCCGCGATCTCCCCAGCGGTCTCCTCGATCTCGACAAGCGGCCGCAGGTTGGTCTGCACCACCGCGAACCCCACCACCGCGAGCACCAGCAGTATTGCCCCGCTGACGATCAGATCCACGTCGGTGAGCTGGCGGATCGTGGTGTAGACGCCGCTGACGTCCACGGCGAGGATCACGGTTCCGCCGTTAAGGGTCCCCCCGGTAAAGGGGAAGGCCATCGCCAGCCAGGGCCCGCTGCCGGACGCGGCGCTGATCGTGACCGCCTGCTGCGGGTTGTCCGCCAGCCACGAGGCGGTCTTGCCGGACAGGCTGGGCTGTGACGTTCCCTCCGGCGAGTAGGCGTTCGCGCCGTAGGACACGACCTGGAGGTGGCCGCTGGAATCCAGGAAATACACGGCCAGGCCGCTCGGGCAGCGCCCGCTGAACAGGCAGCCGGGGATCGCGCCCGAGTTCGCCTCCTGCTGGAGGCTGTTGGCGTAGGTGCCGAGTAGCTGGCCGCGCAGCAGCGAGATGCCGGAGAAGCCCATGGCCGCCAGCGCCATCACCACCAGGACCAGGACCGTGGCGACCAGCTTGGTCCGCAGCGACGTGCGCGCCGACACAAGCCGCACCGCCCGCCACGACCGCGCCGCCCAGTGCCCGGCCCGGCCGTCGGTGCCCGCGTCTTCCATGTCGTCCATGACAGCATCTTCCGTGGCCGGATCCTCGATCGCCGGATCCTCCACCACCGGGTCCTCCGTGGCCGGATCTTTCCTGGCCGAACGCAGTTTCACGAAGAAGGCAGCCGTAGCACGTAGCCCACGCCGCGCAGGGTATGGATGAGCCGCGGTTCCTTGGTGTCGACCTTGCGCCGCAGCACCGACACGTACGACTCGACGATGCCGGTGTCGCCGCGGAAGTCGTAGTCCCATACGTGGTCGAGGATCTGCATCTTCGACAGCACCCGGTTGGCGTTGCTCATGAAGTAGCGCAGCAGCTTGAACTCGGTGGGGGAGAGCTGGATCTGCTCCCCGCCCCGCCATACCTCATGGCTTTCCTCGTCGAGTTCCAGGTCGGCGAACGTGAGCCTGGGCGTCGGCTCGACGCCGTCGCCCCTGGTCCGGCGGAGCACCGCCCGGATCCTCGCGATCACCTCTTCCAGGCTGAACGGCTTGGTGACGTAGTCGTCGCCGCCCAGCGTGAGGCCGCGGATCTTGTCCTCGGTGGCGTCGCGCGCGGTAAGGAAGACGACGGGGATCCGCGCCCCGCCGCCGCGCAGGCGCCGGATGACGTCGAAGCCATCCATGTCAGGCAGCATCACGTCGAGCACGATGAGGTCAGGCCGGTGGCGCTGAGCGGCCTGTACCGCCTCGGTTCCGGCTGCCGCCGTGACGACGTCGAAACCCGCGTAGCGCAGGCTCGCGGACAGCAACTCAAGGATGTTCGGCTCGTCCTCGACCACGAGTAGCCTGGCATCCGATCGCTGCCGCGCATCGGTCAGCGTGTCCATGCTGTGTATTCTCGCCCGCAACGCTGAGGATAACCTGAATGGCCGCTGGAGATGGTCTTGAGTTCGGCGTTCGCAGAGGTCCCGGTAATTCACCCGGGAGGGACAGGTCACCGAAGGCGTGTCACGGTCAGCCGTGCGCGTGCTTGCCGGCGCTGCGCCAGTAGGCGATCGCGGCCGGCCGCGAGCCGACGCCGAGCTTGGAGTAGATCCGTCTGACGTGGTTCTTCACGGTCTTCTCCGCGAGGAACAGCCGCGCGGCGATCTGCCCGTTGGTCTGCCCGTCTGCGATCAGCGACATGACCTCCGCTTCTCGCGCTGACAGCCGGTGATTCGTGCCGTCGGCCCCGTCGTCACCATCCGCCCCGACACCATCCGCCCCGACACCATCCGCCCCGGCACCATCCGCCCCGGCACCGTCCGCCCCGGCGCAGCCAGGCCTGACACCGTCCGCCCCGACGCAGCCTGGCCTGACCCCGGTCAGCGCGGGCACCTCGCCCACGCCGGGCCTGGGTACCTCGCGTTCGTCCATCTGACCTCCGGCCGTGGGCGGTGGCGCCGTACCCTGCGAACGCACCAAACCCGGTAGGTATCGCGTCCATCACACCAAGGCCCACGCAAATGCGTGTACAGACCGTCATGGCTGACTTAATCGTGACTTATACCCAGACGGGCGATGTGCATGCCCAGGATGTGGCTACGCGGTGCCCTCCAGCGAGGTATTGGAGATGAGGTCCTTCGGCAGCGGCTGGTCGGTGGCCAGGTCCTTGAAGAACTGCGTGGCCTGCGCCGTGTTCCACGTCACGACCGAGCCGACGCTCGTGTTCTCGAACCCGCCGAAGGGCACCGTCGTGCTGACCGGGTTCCGCAGCGCGAACGCGACGGAGACCAGCTGGTAGAGCTGGGTGCCCTGGTCGACGGAGAGGGCAGCGGCGGCGCCGCTTGCCGCGGGTACCGCCGCGAACGGGTTGACCAGCGTGCCCGCCGACGTGAGCTTGGACAGCAGCGCCTTGATCAGGATCCGCTGGTCCTCCTCCCGCTGCAGGTCGCCAAGGGCGAACTCGCGGGTCCGCACGAACGCGAGCGCCTGGGCGCCGTCGAGCGTCTGGCAGCCCTTCTTGAGGTTCAGGCCCGCCTTCGGGTCCTTGTAGGCGGCGGGCAGGCACAAGTTCACGCCGCCGACGTCGTTGACCACGTCGACCAGGCCGCCGAAACCGATCCCCATATAGTGGTTGATGCGCAGCCCGGTGACGTTCTGCACGGTCTCGATGAGCAGCTTCGGGCCGCCGAGGGAGTAGGCGGCGTTGATCTTGTTGTAGCCGTAACCCGGGATGTCCACGTAGGAGTCCCGCGGGATGCTGACCAGCGTGGGCCGGTCCCCGTTGGACGGCACGTGCAGGATCATGATCGTGTCCGACCGGCCGCCGGTGATGTCGTGCCCGAGGGCCAGCTCGTTCTCCTGCGCCGTGGTCAGGCCACCCCGGCTGTCCGACCCTGCGATCAGCCAGTTCGTGCCGTCAGACGTCAGCGACGTGGGCACGAGCGCGGGGATGCGGGTCAGCTTGGAGTTCAGGTCGAAGTACAGTCCGACGCTGGCCACGATGAGCAGCACCACCAGGGCCGCCACGATCAGCAGGATGCGCTTGGGCCGCACCCACCGCCGCCAGCCCCTCCTCGGCCCGCTCGTCCCAGGTCCCGGCAGCGGGCCGCCCGGGCCGCCCGGAGCCGAGCGCGTCGGCGGCTGGGAAGGCCAGGCGTTCTGCGGGCGGTACCCGCTGCCCGCCGCGCCGCCCTGGCTCTGGTAGCTAGGCGTAAACCCCGGCTCGGCCCGGCGGTCACCCGCGCCGCCACCCTGCGGCTCATTCTGGTACCACCCGTCCCAGCCCTCACTCATCGCGACCCCCGTGCGGTGGTATCGGGACATTCCTCCGTAGGCACGGTGCCGAGCCTAATAGCAAAGTGAGCCTGCTTAGTCAACCCCCTAACGCGCCCCCAGGTGGCACCCCGACGCCCACGTCATGTCCCGCCCGCCCCCGCCGGACCCCAACCCATACCCCGACCCGGACCCGACCCGGACCCGGACCAGTGACCGCTACCCCGGCACCCCAGTCCACCCGAATTACCGCGTAACCCGTAATTCCAAGATCTTTCCGCGGCCGGGCGAATCACAGTTCTCATCCGCATCACCAGCCACGGAAATAGCGATGCTTTTGGCGCGAACACGATAAAAGGCCACACTGAACACGTGGACCAGATCGCCGCTCGGCTAACGGTTTTCGACGAGCTGACGATCGCGACGTCGAAATACGAGGTGGTCGTCCTTGAGGGCTGCGACGGCACCGGCAAGACGACAATCGCCAGCGCCCTGGCCGAACGCCACGGATACGCCGTCATCCATTCAGACCGCCCGCCGGACGCGGCCGGCCTGGCCGAGCGCTACCGCGAAGTGCTTGCGCTGCCCGGAAAGGTGGCACTGGACCGCAGCTTTATCAGCGAGCTCGTCTACGGCCCGGTCAAATTCGGCCAGTCAAGGCTCAGCGCGCGCGATGCCGCCGAGCTCGCCTTCCGCGTCGCGGACAGGGGAGGGGTGCTCGTCCACCTCACCGGCTCCCCGGATGCCATCGCGGCCAGACTGCGCGCCCGCGACGGATACGCCCCCCCGCCGGAGCGCATCGAGGCGGTGATCGAGGCCTACCGCAAGGTCTTCGACGCGCTCGCCGACGCCGCGCCGACGATCACCTCCGATACCACGGTGCCGGTAGCCTGACGATCGTGAGCGACCGGGCGGGACGCCAGCGATGGACCCGGCGCCGGGTGCTGGCGCTCGGGTCCGGCGCCGTGGCAGCCGCGGCCGCCGCCGGGATCGCCGCCGCCGAGCTCGTCGACCACGGCGTCCTGCCGGGCAAGGCAGAACTCGACCGGCTCGACGGTGCCTGCTCGGTCCCCAGCCCGCCGCTGGCCTACCGGCTGCCACACCAGCCCGTTCTTCCTCGCCCAAGAACCCCCGTCGCTGGCGTTCCTCGCCGCCCACCTCACCCGCTGACGACCGGCCGGCACGACCGATCACACGGCCGACCGCGGCCATAGCTCCCGTACCGCGTCGGGCACGCCCTCGACGGTCGCCGGGTCGAGGACCGCCAGCTGCATGATGTAGCCGGGCACGATGGACATGAGCGTGGCGGCCAGCGCGTCGGCCGGGACGTCCGCGGGCAGGTCCCCGGCGCCCTGGTGCTCCCTGACCACCTCGGCGAGGTCGCCCCGGACCCGCCCGAGCATGTCGGCGAGCCGGGCCGCCATGGCGGGGCTGCGCAGCGCCTCGGACCAGACAAGCACGGCGATGCTGCCAAGGCCGCCGTGCTCATGCCTGGCGCGCACCAGCTCCAGGATGTCGGCAAGTACCGCCCCCATCGGCCTGCCCGGCTGCCGGGTGGCGACATCGTGGACCATCTCCACGATGCCCAGCATGTTCTCCTCCGCGATGGCGATGATCATGTCGTCCTTGCTGGTGAAGTACCGGTAGACCGCGCCGGAGGAGAGCCCCGCCGCGGCGAACACGTCCTGCATGGACGTCGCGTGGAAGCCGTCGCGCAGGAAGCAGCGCCGTGCCGCGGTCAGGATCTGATCCCGGCGGGCGTCCCGGTACTGCTGGCTGACCTTCGGCATGCACCCACTCTATCAAAAAAAACGATCGTTCGTCTTGCTTTCTGCGAGCGGATGCCGCAAGCTAGGGAAGAAGAAAAAAGAGAACGATCATTCCCTATTCACGGAGGCGTCGAAGCCATGCCGAACCCACTGGCCGCCCACCCGCCCTGGCGGCAGCTGACCATCGTCTCGCTCGTGATCCCGCTGCTGATCGTGCTTGCCGTGCTCGCCTTCGCCTGGCCCGCGGCGCGCATCGCGCCCCGCGACCTGCCGGTAGGCATCGTGGGCACCGGCCCGGCCAGCCAGCAGGCCGCAGCGGGCCTCACCCGCGCCGAGCCGGGCGCGTTCGACATCCGGCTGTACCCCAGCCAGTCGGCGGCCAGGACGGCGATCGAGGACCGGAGCGTCTACGGCGCCTTCGTCATCACCGGAATCACCGGAATCACCGGAAACGGCCGGCGGATCACCGTGCTCGAGGCCAGCGCGGCCAGCCCCACCGTCGCCCAGCTGCTGACCGCCGTGGGCGGCAAGCTCGCGGCCGCGGAGCAGGCGGTCTACGCAAATGTCCAGGTGCGCGACGTCGACGTCGTGCCCAGCGCGGCCGGCGACCCGCGCGGTCTCGTGCTGAGCTCCGCGGTGCTGCCGATGACCATCTGCGGCGTCGTCATGGCGGCGGTCGTCGGCCTGCTGCTTGCGTTCCGGCCCGCGTGGCGCCAGATCTTCGCCCTGGTCGTCGTCTCCGCCGGCGCCGGCCTGGGCAGTTACCTGATCGCCCAGGGCTTCCTCGGCGCGCTGCCGGGCGAGCACATCGCGACCTGGGCCGCCATCTCCCTGACCCTGCTCGCCATCGGCGCCGCCACCGCGGGCCTGATCGCCCTGATCGGCACGCTCGGCCTCGGCCTCGGCGCGGCGACGATGATCTTCGTCGGCAATCCGTTCTCCGGCGTCACCTCGGCGCCCCAGCTGCTGCCCACGGCCGTCGGCGACATCGGGCAGTGGCTGCCTCCCGGCGCCGGCGCGAGCCTGCTTCGCAGCACCGCCTACTTCCACGGCCACGGCGCCGCCGGGCACCTCACCGTCCTCCTCGCCTGGACCGTCTTCGGGATAGCCGCCATCGTCCTTGGCCACCACGGCCCCATCCGCTTCGCCGCCAACTCGGCCACAGCCGCCAGCGGCGCAAGGAAAGCGTCAGCGAACGCCCAGCCCGCGGCCCTACCCGAGCCAGTCCACCCAGGTCCCGTGCGGGTCGGTGAGGGCTAGCGGCGTGTGGCCGTCCCGGATCAGCACGAACGGCGCGCCCTCACGGGCGGGCACGCTCACCCCAGGCAGCACCCCAGGCGCCTCGTTGGACAGCCACACCGCGCCCAGCCCGCGGACCGTCTCGGCAAACCGCGCCCGGTCCTGCGCCGCGACGTACCCAAGCACCGCGGAGTGGTAGACCACCAGCGTGGTCCCGGCCGGAGCCCGGGCGGCCAGCGCGGGCAGGTCCGTGGTCAGGTCACCGCGGAACACCGTCGGCGGTTCCCGCCGGGCCGCCGCGACCGCCCCGGCGAGCCGCTCCTCGCGGTCGACCTCACCCGGCCACAGCAGGCACGACAGCCAGTGCATGTCGTCCTCGCTGCTGACGTCGAGCGGGTTGAGGTCGAGCCCGGCCCGCCAGGCGATGTCCGGAACAGCGGCGGGCACCGGCACCGGCCCGTGCACGGCGCAGCGTAGCGTCGGCGCCTCCGGGTCGCGCCCGCGGAGCACCCGCCCGCCGAAATCGTAGGAGTACCGGTCGAACAGCAGCGTCAGCCCGGCGCTCGCCCCCACCTCGATCAGCGCCAGCGGCCCGCCACGACCCGCCAGCGCCAGCGCGGGCAGCAGCGTGGCGCATCGCGCAGGCTCGTTGGTCTGCGTCCGCCGCGCCAGCATCACCTCGGCTAGCCCGGCCCCCTCACGCAAGACAAGGTCCCGCAGCGTCCCGATATCGGCCGGCTCGCCCAGCAGGTACCTGGCCGCCGCGAACAGCAGGTTAGGCTGCCGCTTGGCCTCCGGCAGCGTGCCGAGAAAGCCCAGCACCGCGCCGTCCCCGGCGACCGCCTGCGCCAGCGCCTCGTAGGCAGCGCTGCGCCCGTGCGCCTCCAGCGCAAAATCCCGGTACCGCTCCGCCGTGCGGGCCGCCGGATCGCCGTCACCTGTCGTCATTCATGCCTTCGCTCGACGCGCCCGGCCCGGCCCCGCAACACGACGCTGATAACCCGACCTTCGGGGCCGACCGGCGTTTCCGTCGCCGCGATGCCTGCCCGGCCGGCTCGCTCGGCCTCGACGGGGGCTCTGGTTCCAGGCGGTTCAGGCCATCGAGGACCTTACGCAGGACCTTCGGATCGGTGGCCACCGGATCCCGCTTCGGCACCTTGGCGATGCGGATATTTTGGCGGTCAGGACTACGGCGCGGCAAGGGTGGCGGCGGGTCGGTGACCGTATCATCTGGTGAAGGCTCGGCTGCAGGAGGCGTGCTGGCATCGTGCCTCGTCCACCTGCGGATCTCCGGCATCCTCATCCCGGACGCCCGGCTTCGCGGGTCAGATTTCTAGCTCGTTCTCTATCCGCTTCAGGTGGTGACGGGCCAGGGCCTGGCGCCCTCAATGTTCATCGCTTCCTTGAGGGCCGTTTCGATGTTCATCCGCTCAATCCCCTCCAGACGAGCTAGCGGCCGTGCCGCCAGTTGACTCTCGCAACAGTAGCGACGGTATTCTCATCAGGTGAGGCAAATCCGACAAATGCTTATAAAAAAGGATTTCCCTAGCTTTGGGTTATTTTGGGCTAACTAGGGGTGTCCGGCGCGTCTGGAACTGGGTAGTAGAATCATCCGCTTTGCCGGGATTGATTGCTGTATATTCCTGCCTGCGGCGCCGGCCCGGTGGCTGGCCACCGAGGCAGAAGCTGCTCCCGTAGCGGCCGAGGGAAACCTGCTCAGGCCCGCTTGCGCCCGCTGATCACGTACAGCGCCAGCCCCACCAGGACGAGCATCATCACCCCCGCACCGCGCGTGCCCGGGGCCATCAGCAGCACCAAGCCGAGGATCAAGGCCCCGACCGCCACCGCCTGGCCCGCCTTCCCGAGCACGCCGCTGCTCCGCTGACCGCGTTCGCGCCTGCGGCGTTCGCGGTCCAGGCGACGGGTCTGTTCCGACCACGTGCCGTGACCGCGGATTCGCCTGTTCTCCCTGATGCCCAGGCTATTGCTGGTGTTCTCCCACGGGCCGCCGGCCTCTTCCCGGCGGTACTTCTGCTGCTGGAACCGGTGCAGCCGGCGGTTCTGCTCTCCCCACGTGCCGTGACCGCGGATCCGCCTGTTGCGCCTGGCGGCCCGGCTGGCGCTGGTGTCGCCCCACGTCATCAGCCGGTCACCCGCCCGTTCGCCCGGCCGTCCCCGATCGGGACCGCGCAGGCCCGCGCGTGCCGGAGTACCCGATCGCCGGTCTGCCTATCCATGCCTGCCCGGACTGCCCGTATCCGGGCCGGGATAACGCCGGCCGCCCGACTTTCTCCGCCAGCCCGCGTGTCACGACCCTGTGACCTGGGGTAACTCTCCCGGCGGCAGCGGAATCCGTGCCACCATCGTGGCCCGGGCACCCGCCGGCCACCCGTCCCGCCGCTGACCGGCCGCTCCCGCATCCCGCCGTAATTTTTTTGACCGAACGAGCCGTGGTTCCCGCCCAGCGCACCAGCATGTCGACGGCGCGCGCGTCACGTTCTCAGTTCATGCAGCGACTGGATGTGTCGGGAGTTACGCCGTTGAATAGAATCCCTGAGCAGACCCCCGGAGGCAGTAGGGTAGCCCTCGTTGATTTCGTTGTCAGTCATGGTGTACAGAGATTGACATTAATTCGCCGTTGGTTACTATGCTTGCCCTCATGCGCCCTTCCAGCCGGTTGTTCTTCGACCCGGATGTGATCTATAAAGATGACCGCGCGCGCCAGCGAGCGCTATGGCTTTACCATCACGTGGGCGGCCGTGTGCTGTCGGCCCCAGAAGGGTGCCTGGCCCGGACGGAGCTGGCTAAAGGTCGCTTTGATGCCCTGACGGGTGCGGGCGAAGAGGTAGGCCCTTTGCCCAGCCGAAGACGTAAAGGCCGCAAACGCGACAAGCCGTGGGTGCAACGCGAGCGGCTGCGCCGGGTGGCTGAGGTTGCGGATAGCTACCCAAGGCTCCTGGCCTGGCTGGCCGAAGGACAGGTGAGCGGGTACTGGAATGTGTTCGGGACCTTGATCGCCGTCTGCCGATATATCCCGGGTGTCCGATGGCTGGTGTGGCGCTATTTCTTCAGGCCGATAGCCGACCATGCGCCGTGGCGCATAGCGTTGTACGAAGTGATTCTTCAGGCGGTGCGATCCGAGCTCAATAAGAAGTGCGCTGGCCAGCCCGGCCCGCGCGCTAGCGTGAGCAATCCCACTCAGGGACTGAGCGCGGTAACCGATATCGCCATGATAACGGGGACCACGACGCGCCGGACATTGCGATCGAAGATCGAGAACATGTCCTCGGGCTGTATTGGCGTGACCGGGCTTCGCGGCGTCGGCAAGTCGACCTTAATCCGCGAGTTCTGCGGCCACAGATACGGGACACCGATGTGGGCCAGGGAAGGCCAGACCGAACTGCCCGGGCTGAGGCTCAGGGTCCAGGCTCCGTGCCGGTACGGCGCCAGGGAATTCCTGGTCCACCTGTATACGTGCCTGTGCCAGGCTGTCCTCGCTGACGTGCGGCTCAATCCGACCACGTTCTTCCACCGCATCGTTCTCTCGCTCTTCCTGCCGCGATCCGTCCGGCCCGTCGCGCTTCTCCGCGGCCTGGTGGCCATAGCTTTTCTTGCTCTGGCCGGTGACCTGGCCTTCCGGGCCGTGGCCGGGCGCTGGTGGACGCCTTCATGGATGTCGCCCACATGGGACTGGATCGGCGCGGTCGTCGCGTGCGTCATTGCCCTGGTCATCACCGGCTGGCGGACCCGCCAGACCCTGCTCGAGGTGCGCGGGGTGCTGACCTTGGCCACCGACGCGCAGGCCCGCCTGGGGAAGCTGCACTTCCAGCGAACCGAGACGCACGGTTACGCAGGTACTGTGGGTGGCCCCCTGGGGACGGGCGTGAACGTCTCCGCGGGAGAGTCGCTGACCGAGCAGATGATGACCATGCCAGAACTCGTCGACGACTACTGCGATTTCGTCGAGCGCGTCGTGGCGGCACTGCAGCAGGTCACCGCCCGCAGGAAGGATGGGCCGGCCCGGCAAGATGTCGCGGTCAGGCTCGTCATCGGCATCGATGAGATGGACCAGATCGAAGACGTCCGGGCCGCGGAACTATTCCTCGCCGAGCTCCGATCGGTGTTCGGAGCCTCTAATTGTGTCTACCTGATCTCGATTTCATCGAAGGTGCTGGCTGACGCCGATGAGCTCGAACTCCCGATCCGGAACTCCGCCAGCGCGATATTCGACGAGATCGTGTGGGTCGAGCCGCTCGATCTGACGACAGCGCGAGAGCTCCTCAACCAGCGCGTCGTCGGGCTTCCTGGCGGGTTCATCGAGCTGTGCTATGTGCTGTCTGGTGGGCTGCCCAGGGACCTGTTCCGTATCGCTCGTGTCATCTCCGCGATCGGGAGCGGTGCGTCACGGGACACGCCGCAGCTTGCCCACGCCGTGACGGCGGCCATAACCGGCGAACTCGGTGGACTTGCGCATCGCGCGATGACCGATGCCGCCTCCCTCGAGGTCCCGGCCGTCCCGGGCCTGCTAAAACTGCTAAACGACAACCTCCGGCAGATAAGTCAATCCCAGGTCGACATCGGAAAGCTCATCGATGCACTGCCCCAGCTATGGGCGGGGGAGAAGCGGCGGCAATTCGCCGACACCGAAGGAAGCTCCAAAGGCGAGATCTCTCCCCGCACCGCTGAGATCTGTGACACCTTCCTGGCCGGCCTTTATTTCCTGCTGACCGTCCAGCAGCTTTTCACGATCCGCCGTGAGCCGGCCGTTCCAGCAAAAGACAGCAACTGCTCGCCGCTTGCCGACGGTACGCTGCAGGGCTTGGCGCATGCTCGCGTTGCCCTGGACGTGAACCCCTATCTGGCCGCCGCGATCATTAGCGAGACATGCAAGGACGGGAACGCTCCCATCGAGCCGGCCTTTCTCGGTCCATCCTCCGCGCCGCGCGGTAAGGCGAACCGACCCGGCACATGCCAGCCACCCGGTTAGCACACGTTCCCACCAAAACCCGCAGGCCACTACCCTAAAACCGATGGGGTGAGCGATGGGATTCGAACCCACGACATCCAGGACCACAACCTGGCGCTCTAACCAGCTGAGCTACGCCCACCATCGTCGCCCGGCACAACCGCCCGGACCACAGCAGAACGCGCGCTGCCCCGAGGGACATCGCGCGGCTAACCAGAAGTATAGCGATCCGAGCGACCCCGCGTGCACCCCGCGGCCCGCGCGTCAGGCGGTCGTCGGCTGGGTGTACTTCGCGGCGATCTCCCGCGCGGTCGCCGAATCCGGCCCCGGCTGCGGAACGAACACCGCCTCGCGGTAGTACCGCAGCTCCTGCACGCTCTCCAGGATGTCGGCGAGCGCGCGGTGCCCGCCGTGCTTGGCGGGCGAGGCGAAGTACGCGCGCGGGAACCAGCGCCGCACGAGTTCCTTGATGCTGGACACGTCGACCATCCGGTAGTGCAGGTAGGCGTCGAGTTCTGGCATGTCACGCGCGATGAACCAGCGGTCGGTGGCGATGGAGTTGCCGCACAGCGGCACCTTCCGCGGCTCCGCGACGTGCCCGCGCACGTAGCCGAGCACGAGCTCGGCGGCCTCGGACACGCTGATCCCGCTGGGCAGCTCGGCGAGCAGCCCGGACGCGGTGTGCATCTCGCGGACCACCTCGGGCATGGACTCGAGCGCCTCCGCCGGGGGCTTGATGATCAGGTCGACGCCCTCGTCGAGCAGGTTCAGGTCGCCGTCGGTCACCAGGCACGCGATTTCGATGAGAGCGTCGCGCTCGATGTCGAGCCCGGTCATCTCACAGTCGATCCACACGAGCCGGTCGTTCATCCTCACAGAGTATGGCCTCGACGACCGTGCACCGCGTGTGAGAAAACCTTTTTATATCCAGAACGAGACGTGGTGCGCGGCCCAGCCCACGTTCTGACCCCCGGGTGGCTTGACCCGAGCCCCCGTCTCATCCGGCCACCCCCTTCACCCAGGCCCCTCCCGCATCCTTAGTACCCGTCTCGCTGCTGATACCCCTTGATGTGCGTCGGCACGCCGATGCCCGGCCGCAGCGCCGGATCGGCCACCGGCTCCCCGAACGCCACCGTGACCGGCACCACTCCCGCCCACACGTCCATCGCGTAGTCCTCGGGCTCGTCGGACGGGTCGCCGGTACGGATCTTGACCGACGCCTCGTCGAGCGGCAGCGCCAGGACCGAGGTGGCGGCCATCTCCTTGGGCGTCGGCAGCCGGGCGTACGACCACTGCCCGGGGGTGAGGTGCTCGGTGATGGTCTGCAGCGCGAGCATCCGCTCGTCGGCGTCGGTGACCAGCCGGGAGGTGCCGTAGACCATCGCGCTGCGGTAGTTCATCGAGTGGTTGAACACCGCCCGGGCGCAGACCAGGCCGTCCAGGTGCGTGACGGTGACGCAGACCTGGTGCCCTGCCCCCGCCATGAACGTCGAGTTCGCCGACGACCCGTGCAGGTAGAGGGTGTCCTCGAGGCGCCCGTACCCGGTGGGCAGCACCCGCGGCGCGCCGTACACGACCACCCCGAGGTGGCAGATCAGCCCGGCGTCGAGCACCGCGTAAAGATCGTCGCGCTCGGTGCGCCCGCGCTCGCGATGCCGCCGCAACGCCGTCCGCGGCGTGCTGGAAAGGTCAGCAGAATTCATGATCCCTAACGGTACGCTCGCGCCCGCCTGAGCAGGCAAGCGCGTGCGACCCAGTCACACGCCGGCGGCGCTGAGCGACGCGAGGCGGATCGGGGTGGGCTCGGCCAGCGCGGGCTCCGCGAGCTTGCGCGGGATGGTGGTGCCCGCGGTGGTGATCTGGTCGATGTCGATGCCGCCGGGGCCGATGCTGTCACAGCCGGGAACCTGGGAGGCGCCGAAGTGCCCGCCCCGGGCCCAGCACGCCCGGCTCCGCGCCTTGCCCGCCTGCCGGTAGGGGGCAGGCGGCCCGGCAGGCCAGCGCCGCGGGATCTGCCACGAATCGAGCCAGTCCATGATCTCGGCGAGCCCGAGCATCTGGTAGCTGGTGAACGGGTCACGCGCCGAGCCGAGCACGCCGATCTGAACGCAGAGCCTGCCCTCGTGGTTCACGTCGGGCAGCCGGTGCGGCAGCAGGTCAGGCGCGTAGTCGATGTGCTCGTGCGTGCCGAGCAGGCGGCCGGCCCTGACGACCGGCAGCAACTGCGCGAGGTCACCGGTCAGCGGATCCCAGACCAGGTGCGCAGGGCGGCCCTCCTGAATGAGCCGCTGCGCCGCCGACCAGACAGAAACGGCCCGCGGATCCGCGCCTAGGGTCATCCAGACGGCGCGCGGCGCGCCTCCCCCGAGTTGTCCCCCGTCGGTCCCCGATCGGATGCACCGAGCGCCCGGCATCCAAGCGTCCGCCACACGTCCCTCCCAGGATCGAACGGTCTAGACCTTCTAGCTCCCTTTCTCTGCTTACGTCACCAGTGATGATTAGTCCATAGGTGGGGCGGAGAAGATTTCGTGTTCTGCCCGTTCTACGATTCGGTAGATCATGACCTCCTCCGAAAGTCCTCCCGGAATCCCCAGTCCAGCACGCCTGGAAGGGTGGCTGGCCGGCCACCTCGGCGGGCCGTGTGAGCTAACCGACATCAAGCTGATCCTCGGCGGCCGGTCGAACCTGACCTACCGCCTGGCCGTCCGCGCCGAGTCCGGGGACCGCCTGCTGGTGCTGCGCCGGCCGCCGCTCGGTCACGTGCTGCCGACGGCGCACGACATGTCGAGGGAGTTCCGCGTCCTGACCGCCCTGTCCGGTACCCGGGTGCCGGTGGCGGCGCCGCTCGCGTTCTGCGACGACACCGAGGTGATCGGCGCGCCCTTCTACGTGATGGAGTACGTGCCAGGGGCGGTCATGCGGACCAAGGCGGACACCGCGGCGCTGACCCGGCCGCAGGCCGCGGACCTGTCCGAGCGCCTGGCCGACATGCTCGCCGCGATCCACGGCGTGGACGTCGCGGCGACCGGGCTGCGCGACCTCGGCCGCGGCGCCGGTTACCTCCGCCGCCAACTGGAGCGCTGGCAGCGTCAGTGGCAGCTGTCGGCGTCCAGGGAAGTGCCCGGCTACGAGGACCTGGTGGCCAGGCTGACCGCCGCGCTGCCCGCCGAGGGCGAGACCACGCTCGTGCACGGCGACTTCCGCCTTGACAACGTGCTGGTCACGGTGGACCCGCAACCGCGGATCACGGCCGTGGTGGACTGGGAGATGGCGACCCTGGGCGACCCGCTCGCGGACCTCGGGCTGACCCTGGTCTACTGGACCGAGCCCGGCGAGGAAGGCTGGCTCAACGCCGGCAAGAAGGCCGCCGACTCGCCGGGGGTCTCGACCGACGCCACGGCCACCCCCGGCTTCGCGACCAGGGCCGAGTTCGCCGCCGGCTACGCCAGCCGGACCGGCCGCGACGTCTCGGGCATCGGCTACTACATCGCCTTCGGCTACTTCAAGCTAGCCGTGGTCCTGGAAGGCATCAACGCCCGCTACCAGCAGGGCAAGACCGTCGGCGCAGGCTTCGAGCACGAAGGCCCCGCCGTCCCCCTCCTAATAACCCGAGCCCACCAAGTCCTAGACGCCCCCCCGACTCCCTAACTCCCAAACCTCACGTTGGGACTTCCATGATCGTGGCCAGTTTTCCGCGAATATGACCGAGTTCTGGCCATGATCATGAAACAGTCCGCCCGGAGGGCGGCAGCTGCCCGGCGCCCCGCTCACGCCGGCAGCTGCCCGGCGCCCCGCTCTCGCCGGGCCTGCCGCTCGGCACCCCGCACGACTGCCGAGCTTTGGGAGGCCCGGCGCCCCGCTTTCGCCGGACCTTCCGACAAGATGACGCGCCACCCGTGCGATAGGTTCACAGGTTGAGAAACTCGATCCTGCCAATGTGCCGGCCGGCAGGTTAGGGCCGCCGGCGATCCGAGGCGCTGGCCACGTTCGCGATGATCACCGCGAACGGCGGGATCACCAGCGCCACGGCCGAGATCGCGATCGCGGCGGTTTGCGAATACCGGTCCACGACCGCCCACGAGATGACGAACAGCCCGATGCAGATCGTCATGAGCACCAGGTACAGCCGCTTGTCCCCCCGAGACGGCTGCGGCCCCGCCGGTCCCGCCGGGTCCCCCGGCCCCGGCACGTCCCCCGGCCCGGCCGGCCGCACCGCGCCGCCCGGATCCTGGTCGCCGTCCGCCATTCGCTACGTCCTTGTTTCGCTCACATCCGCCCGGCATCGACGATACGCCGCAGAAACCGCCTGGTGCGTTCGTCCGACGGCTGGCTGAACAGCTGTCCGGGCGGCGCCTGCTCGACGATCTGCCCGCCGGACAGGAAGCACACCCGGCTGGCGATGTCCCGCGCGAACCCCATCTCGTGGGTCGCGATCAGCATCGTCATCCCGCTCCTTGCCAGTTCCCTGATGACGTCGAGCACGTCGGCGACAAGCTCCGGGTCAAGCGCGCTTGTCACCTCGTCCAGGAGCATGAGCCGCGGCCGCATGGCCAGCGCCCGGACGATCGCGACCCGCTGCTGCTGCCCGCCGGAGAGCCGGTCCGGGTAGTCCGACCGCTTCTCGCCCAGGCCGAACCGCTCCAGCAGCTCCGCCGCCCGCGCCGAGGCCGCCGCGCGGGACAGGCCGAGCACCTTCATCGGCGCCAGCGTCACGTTCCGCTCCACCGTCATGTGCGGGAACAGGTTGAACGACTGGAACACGATGCCGATGTGCCGCCGGACCAGGTTCTGGTCCACCCCGGGTCCGGTGATCAGCTGGCCGTCCAGCCAGATAGACCCCGAGTCGATCCGCTCGAGCAGGTTCACGCAGCGCAGCAGCGTCGACTTGCCGGAGCCCGACGCCCCGATAAGGCAGACGACCTCGTGCGAGGCCACCGTCAGGTCGATGCCGCGCAGCACCTCCTCGGCGCCGTAGGACTTCCGCAACCCCTCGATCCGCAGCGCCGCCGCCTCAGCGACCCCCGCCGGGTCCATAACCGGGTCCCGGCCAGACGGCGGGCCTGGTCCCGGGCGATCAGGTGGTCGGTGAACCGGGCCAGCGGGATGGTCAGCAGCAAGAACAAGATCGCCGCGACCGTATAGCTCGAATAGTTGAACGTCGTGTCGCTGTACAGCTCGGCGGCCTTGTTGGCCTCGATCGAGCCGAGCAGGCCGACGAGCGCGGTGTCCTTCTGCAGGCTGATGAAGTCGTTCAGCAGCGGCGGGATGATCGTGCGGATGGCCTGCGGCAAGATCACGTAGCGCATCGACGTCGGCCCGGACAGGCCGAGCGAGCGGGCCGCGGCGACCTGGCTGCGGTGCACCGAGTTCAGGCCGGCCCGGTACACCTCGGACACGTACGCCGAATAGGAGAAGACCAGCGCGGCCACGCCGTAGACCGCCGCCGACTCCGACGAGACGCCCCGCAGCTGCAGCGCAGGCACCCCGAACCCGATCGCGAAGATGACCAGGATCAGCGGCACGCCCCTGGCCACGTCCACGTAGATGGTGCCGACCACGCGCAGCGGCAGCAGCACAGGACCGGTCGACTGCCTGACCACCGCGACGACGAGCGCCAGGACGAGGATGAGGATCTCGGCGATGACGAACATCCTGACGTTCAGCCAGAGCGCCTCGCCGACGGAATAGTAGCCCGCTCGAGGGTCGCCGACGAACGCCCGCCACATGTCGGTGGGGTTGAAGAACGTGGTCCTGACCGCCCGGCTGCCCGGCGCGAGCAGGAAGATCGCCGCCAGCACCGCGAGCACCACGACGGTGCTCGTGGTGGACAGGATCAGCCCGCGGCGGTCACCGGTGCCGAGCAGCCTGGACCGGCGGGCCGACAGGTCGGGCAGCCCCGGTGCCTCCGCCATCGGTTACGGCTGGATGGTCGGGACGGTCGTGTACAGCTGCAGGTACTGCGCCGTCAGCCTGGCCAGCGTGCCGTTGGCCTTCAGCGTGGCCAGCGCCTTGTTCACGCA
>JASHTQ010000446.1 GCA_030040475.1 Streptosporangiaceae bacterium | reverse complement strand
GCGGCGGCCACCGAGTGATAGGCCTCCTGCGCCGGCTTGTGGCGGCGCACGGTCTCGTCGACGCTGAAGCGCCGCTCGAACACGTCGATCACGCCCGCATGCTCCAGCTGGCGCCCGGAGATGGCCAGCGTGTTGTCGGTGAGCGTGAACAGCCGGAAACCATGGTCGCGCAGCCTGCGCAGCGCCGCGGGGACCTCGGGGTGCGGCGGCATGGTGGCGAACCGGTCGGTGAGCTCGGCGGCGTCGGCGTCGCTGACGGAGAGGTCGCGTGTGGCGGCGAGCATCCGGAGCACGGCGGCGCCGATGTCGGTGAACGGCACGTAGACGCCCGCGAGCGTGAGCGCCTCTGAGTAGGTGATCAGCCCGCCGAACCACAGGCGCATGGCGGCCGGGTCGTTGAAGATCCGGTCGAACGTGGGACGGATCGCCTCTAGGTCCAGCAGGGTCTCGTTGACGTCGAAGACGATGATCGGTCGCTGGGACACAGGGCAGCCTTTCGTTCGTGAATGGGCGCAGTAATCGTGCTCGCCGCTGGCCGGTCCCACATCGTCAGATCGGCTATCGGTGACGGTCCATGGCTACTCCGGGTTCGCCCGTCCGGCTGACTTCAGGGCATCCGCCAGCTGGCTCCGGGTGGTGATCCCGAGCTTGGGGAACAGGTGGTACAGGTGGGATCCGACCGTGCGGTGGGAAAGGAACAGCTGCTCGCCGATCTGCCTGTTGGACAGGCCCCGGGCGGCGAGCTGCGCGATCTGCAGTTCCTGCGGGGTGAGCCGGGGCCCGTCGCCGTGTCCTGGCGGTCGGCGCGGGCCGCCCGCCGCGTGCAGTTCCCTGGTGGCGCGGTAGGCGAAGCCGCTGGTGCCGAGGCTGGTGAACGTGTCGTGAGCGCGGGTGAGCGCGATCCTCGCCTCGCGCATCCGGCGGTGCCGCCGCAGCCAGGAACCGTAGGCCAGGTGCAGCCGGGCTTCGGCCAGGCGGGCGCCGCCCGGGTCGACGGCCAGGGCGGCCTCGAACCTGGCCGGTGCCGTCTGGTCGCTGGCGAGCATGACGTCGGCGTACAGCACCGAGTACTGGACCGCCAGCGTCGGGTGGTCGCGCAGGTCGCTGGCCAGCTCGGCGATCAGCGGAGCGTCCTGCTCGCCCCGGCCGGTGCTTGCCGCGGCTTCGGCAAGGTCGCCGACGAGCCACTGGCAGGCGCCGTAGTGCGAGACCGGGTCGGCGGGGTCCGCGATCCGCCGCAGGAACGCGTAGGCGTCGTGGAACTGGCCGACGCCCAGCGCGGCGACGCTGAGCGCATACAGCGCCATGGCGTGGTAGAGCCGGACATCGCGGATTTCCTCGCTGTCCAGCGCGGCAAGCAGCCGCCGTCTGGCGGGTGCGTAGTCGCCGCGCAGCGCGGTGATCAGGTTCAGCTCGAGCACCGCGGCCCCGTGCCACATCGGCTGGCCAAGCTCGCTGCCCAGCCGTTCGGTCTCGCTGGCCAGGATGTCCGCCGTGTCCAGGTCAGCCGACCACAGCGAGGCCCAGGCCTGCAGGGCCTGCAGCCGGGCGATGACGCCGAGGCGTCCCTGCCTGCGGGCCAGCCGCACCGCGACGGCGAATAGCCCGGCCGCCCGGGCGTGGTCGCCGAGGTTCTCCGCCGCGCTGGCGCGCAGCCGCAGGCTGGCCAGGTCGCCCTGCCCCGGACCGGCCAGCATCATGTCGCGGCGCAGGTCAGGCCGCTGTTCGCGGCTGACCGTGTAGGACAGGATGGCGATGCGGCGCGGGTCGTCAGCCGACAGGTCCAGCTCCCGGACGGCCTCGACGACGGCGCGGCGGTCCTGGCGCCGCGCAGATGTCCACCAGCATCTGGACGCCGCCGCCCACAGCACCGCCGCCGCCAGGCCGACGTCGCCTGCCGCCCGGGTATCCCGCGCGGCGGCCACCAGCTCGCTCACCGGGGGGCCCTCGTCGGCCGGGCCGGTGCGCACCGCCTCGCGGATGATCAGCCCGCGGGCATGACCGGAGGGCTCGATCTGCCCGATGTCGGCGCGGGCCAGCAGGTCCAGGGCGAGCTGACCCCGGCCGAGCTCGGCGGCCAGCTCCGCCGCGCGCAGCATCAGGTCGGCCTGCCTGGCCTTGTCGGTCAGCAACGCGGCGGCACGGTCCAGCGCGGCGATGGACACCGCGACCGCTCCCCTTCGGGCGGCCCGGTCGGCCAGCGCCTCCAGCTCGGTGCCGACGCAGTCGTCAGGTCCGAGCACCGACGCGGCCAGGTGCCAGACCCGGCGGTCGTCCCCGGGCGGGATGACCTGCGCAAGCGCCCGGTGGATCCGCTGCCGGTCGCCCACCGTCAGGGACTGGTAGATGGCCGAGGCGATCAGCGGATGGCTGAAGACGACCCGGTCGCCGTCGAGCCGGACCAGGCGGGCGTCGATCGCGGGCTGGATGTCGGCCTCCGTCACCGGGCGCCCGGCTACGGCGCTGGCCGCCGCGCACAGTTCGGAGAGGCTGCAACCCGCGTCCGCGGCGGCCGCCGACAGCAGCAGGCGCGCCGGATCCGGCAGCTCGGTCACCCGGGCGGTGAAGGACCGGCGGAGCAGGTCGCCGACCGGCAGACGGCCGGGGATCGGCGCTGCCGACCTGACCGCGGCGGGAAGCTCTACCAGGGCGAGCGGATTGCCCTCCGCTTCGCCAAGCAGCCGCCTGCGCGCCTCGCCGGCCAGGTCGGGGGCGACCCGGACCAGCAGCGCCTGAGCCGATCCCCTATCCAGGGCACCGACGGCAATGCAGGGCAGGCCGGCCGACTCGAAAGGATCGCCGGTGCCGTCGCGAACCGACAGCACGACGGCGATCGGCTCGGCCGAGACCCGCCGGCTGACGAAAGCGAGAACATCGGCGGAGGGACGGTCGAGCCAGTGCGCGTCGTCGGCCACGACAAGCACCGGCACCTTCGCCGCCACCGCGGCAAGCAGCTCCAGCGTGGCCAGGGCCACCCGGTACAGGTCGGCAAGCACGCTGTCATCCAGTCCCAGCGCGGCGCGCAGCAGGTCCTCCTGGTCGGCGGGAAGACCGGGCAGGAAGGACAGGACCGGCCGCAGCAGCTGGTGCAGCCCCGCGAACGGCAGGTTCGCCTCGGTCCGGACCCCGCTGCAGGTGAGCACCTGCAGGCCGCGCTGCTCCGCAAGCCGCCGCGCCTGCGCAAGCAAGGTCGTCTTGCCGATACCGGCTTCCCCTCGCACCAGCATCGCGGAGCCGTGGCCGAGCACCGCCTGGTCCAGGATGGCGGTTAGCGCCGCCACCTCACGCTCACGGCCGAGCAGGACGGCAGGTTCCCGGCCGCCATCGGGGGCCAGCTCAGCGCCCGCGCTCACGGTCGGCTCGTCATCGGCATGGCGATCCGATCATCGCAGCCTCCGGCCCGGACTGCCAAAATTCAGTCGCCGGGCTCAGTCAACGACTGATGACGCCAAGACGCGCCTGGTCAACAGTTGACGCATGAGCACACCACAAGCCCCGGTACTTGAAACGGCCGCGCAGGCCTTCGTCGAGGCGACCGCCGAGCCGCCGTTCCTTTTCGATCTCCCGGTCGAGGAGGGCCGCCGCACCGTGGACGCCGCCCAGGACGGCGACTTCCCCGACCCGGCCGCCGCCCGCCAGGACCTGACCGTGCCGGGCGGGCCGACCGGCGAGGTGCAGATCTCGATCTACCGGCCCGCGGGCTCGGCCGGCGTGCTGCCTGCCGTCTTGTATACCCACGGCGCCGGGTGGGTGTTCGGCGACGCGCACACCCACGACCGGCTGGTCAGGGAGCTGACCACCCGCGCCGAGGCCGCCACCGTGTTCACCAGCTACAGCCTGTCCCCCGAGGCCAGGTACCCGGTGGCCATCGAGCAGATCTACGTGGTGCTGAAGTGGATCGCTAGCGACGGCGCCGCCCACGACCTGGACCCCGGCCGAATCGCGGTGGCCGGCGACTCGGTCGGCGGCAACATGGCCGCCGCCGTCACCCTGATGGCCAGGCAGCGCGGCGGGCCGCGGCTGGCCGGGCAGCTGCTGTACTACCCGGTCACCGACGCCAGCTTCGACACCGGCTCCTACCACCAGTTCGCGACCGGCTACTGGCTGCGCCGCGACGCCATGCAATGGTTCTGGGACCAGTACACCACCGACCAGGCGCAGCGGGCCGAGATCACCGCCTCCCCGCTGCGGGCCACCGCCGCCGACCTGGCCGGGCTGCCTCCGGCCCTGGTCATCAACGGGGAAGCCGACGTGCTCAGGGACGAGGGCGAGGCCTACGCCGCGCACCTGCGCGCGGCCGGGGTCCCTGTCACCTCGGTGCGCTACAACGGCACCATCCACGACTTCGTGATGCTGAACGCCCTGCGCGACACCCACGCCGCCCGGGCCGCGACCGCCCAGGGCGGAGAGTTCCTCCGCGCCATCTTGTGGAACGAAGGCGAGTAGCGGGTGAGCGAGCAGGCAAACGCCGGCCCGGCACCGGTCGCCGGTGTCCAGGAGCAGGTGGCGCAGGCGAATGCGTCCGGCCGGGTGCCCGTGGTGTTCATCCACGGGCTGTGGCTGCTCCCGTCGAGCTGGGACCGGTGGGCCCGGCTGTTCCAGGAGGCCGGGTACGCGCCGGTCAGCCCCGGCTGGCCGGACGACCCGGACACGGTGGCCGAGGCGATCGCCGATCCCGGCGTCTTCGCGGGCAAGACGGTCGGCCAGGTCGCCGATCACTACTCGGCGGTGATCGGCACGCTGACCCGCAGGCCCGCGGTGATCGGCCACTCCTTCGGCGGCCTGCTCGCGCAGATCGTCGCCGGCCGCGGCCTGTCGGCCGCCACCGTGGCCATCGACGCCGCACCGTTCCGCGGCGTCCTGCCGCTGCCCCTGTCATCGCTGCGGGCCGCGTTCCCCGTCATCGGCAACCCGGCCAACAGGCACCGGGCCGTCCCGCTGACGCTGGAGCAGTTCCGGTACGCCTTTGCCAATGCCGTCGGCGAGGACGAGGCACGCCAGTTGTACGACACGTTCGCGGTCCCCGCGTCGGGCGCCCCGCTGTTCCAGGCCGCCACCGCCAACCTCAACCCCAAGACCGAGGCCCGGGTGGACACGCGCAACCCGGATCGCGGCCCGCTGCTGATCATCTCCGGCGGAAAGGACAACACCGTCCCGCGCGCCATCTCCCACGCGGCCTACAAACGACAGGAAGATAATCCTGGTGTGACCGAGTTCACCGAGATTCGGGGCCGCGGTCACTCGCTGGTCATCGACAGCGGGTGGGCCGAGGTCGCCGGCACGGCGCTGGACTTCATCAAGCGGTTCACCTGAGCAGAAGGGACCATTCGACTAGTGACGAACACGCACACGGTCGAGTCGACGCGGGACACCGTCCGGTCTGGCTACCTAGATCCCGCGGCCAAGCCGGTAGCCGTGATCGGGCCCGGGGACACGGTCCGCTACCCGAACACCTGGACGCACTGGGGGAACGAGGCGAAGTTCGGCATGAGCTTCGCCGACAGGGAACCGCTGCGGCACCGCTACCCGAACGGCCCGTATTCGATGCTCGGGCCGGTGGAGGTGGCCGGCGCGCAGCCCGGCGACGTGATCGAGGTCAGCATCACCGCGCTGCGCACGATCGGCTGGGGGTGGAACTCCTTCCCGCTCGGCGTGGGAGCGCTGCCGCATGACTTCGCCGAGCCGTACGTGCACTACTTCACGTTCGACGAGGCCCGCACGGTGGCCGCCTATGAGCACGGGATCACGCTGGCGATGGCCCCGTTTCTCGGCGTGGTGGCGGCCGAGCCGGTCGGCGAGCAGCCGGTCAGCGCGATCGTGTCCGGCAGCTACGGCGGCAACCTGGTGCTGCGCGACCTCGGCGTCGGCAGCCACCTGTTCCTGCCGGTGGCCAAGCCCGGCGGCCGGGTCTGGATCGGTGACGTGCACGCGCTGCAAGGCGACGGGGTGGTCGACCAGACCGCGATCGAGACCGCCGCGGAGAACCTGGAGATCCGCTACGACCTGCACCGCCAGGTCGCGCTGCGCGGGCCGCTCGGCGAGACGCGGGACGCCTGGATCGTGGTGGCGTTCGCGGCCAGCCTGGATGACGCGCTGGTGGCCTGCCTGCGGGAGGTCATCTACTGGCTGCCCGCCGCGGCCGGTATCACGGGACCTGAGGCGTACGCGCTGGCCAGCATGGCGGTCAGCTTCCGGGTGACGCAGTACGCCAACCAGACCGGCTCGGCCTACACCTCGATCCCGCCGAAGGCGGTGCATGCGGTCATCCCCAAGAGCATCTTCCCGGACGACCTCCGCGCCCGGATCGCCTCATGGCTGCGGCCATGACCCTTTCCGCGGCCGACCGGCTCGCCATCCTCGACGTCATAACCCGCGCGGACGAGGCGGCCAGCCGGCGGGACGCCGACGCCTACGTCGCCCTGTTCACTCCCGACGCGGTGCTGGACGGGACCCAGGGGCGGCACTCGGGCCGTGAGGCGATGCGGGCGTCGGTCGGGCCGATCTGGGCCGCCGAGGGCCCGGCCACGCTCCATCTCACCCTCAACCCGGTCATCGAACCCAGTTCGTCCGACGATCAGGCGGTGACGCGATCCGTGCTGCTGATCATCGACCTGGCCGACCCGGCCGCGCCGCCCGGCATCCGCGCCGCCGCGCGGATTACCCAGGAACTCCGGCACGAAGACAGTTCCTGGCGCATTTCCCGCCGCACCGTCGCGCCCGCCAGCTCGCCGTGACGAGCGCCGATCAGCCCGCCACGGTCAGCGGGCGGGGCGAGCAGGACGCTCCGCCCGCGTCCGCGTGGTCGCCGTTCCGGCACCGGCTGTTCGCGGCCATGTGGGCCGGTCAGTTCGTCTCCAACATCGGCGGCTGGATGCAGACCGTGGCCGCGCAGTGGCTGATGCTGACCCTGACCGGGTCGGCCGCCTACGTCGCGCTTGTCCAGACGGCGTCGGGCCTGCCGGTGCTGCTGTTCGCGATCGTGGCAGGCACGGCAGGCGACCTGGTGGACCGGCGCCGCTTCCTGCTGGGCACGCAGACGTTCATGCTGGTCGCGGCCGCCGCCCTCGGCGCGCTTGCCATCGCAGGGCTCGTCACGCCCTGGGTGCTGCTCGCGCTGGTGTTCGCGGTCGGCACCGGGCAGGCGCTGACCTCTCCGACCTGGCAGACCCTGCAGCCGGAGCTTGTCAGCCCGGCCGAGCGGGTCCAGGCCATCTCCCTCGGCTCGGTGAACCAGAACCTGGCCAGGGCCGTGGGCCCGGCCATCGGCGGCGTCCTGCTCGCGGCCACCAGCGCCGGCGCTGTCTTCCTGGTGAACGCGGCCTCGTTTGCCGCCGTGATCGGCGTGCTGGTGGCCTGGCACTCCACCCGCCAGCCCGACGCGCTGCCGCGCGAGCACGTCGGCGAGGCGGTGCGGGCCGGCGGCCGGTACATCGCCGCCAGCCCGGTGCTGCGGGCGATCCTGGTCCGGGCCGGGCTGTTCATCGTGTTCGCCAGCGCTATCTGGGCGCTGCTGCCGCTGACGGCGCACTCGGCGCTGCACCTGGGCTCGGGCGGCTACGGGCTGCTGCTCGGCAGCGTCGGGATCGGCGCGGTGGCAGGCGCCGCCCTGCTGCCCCGGCTGCGCACCCGGATGTCACCGGATGCCCTGCTGGCCGCCGGGTCGATCGGGATGGCCGCGGTGACGCTGTTGCTTGCCTACGCCCACCTGACCGCGGTGGCCGCGGTCGCGCTCGTCGTCGCGGGGGCCTGCTGGATCCTCGCCCTGTCCACGCTGAGCTCGCTGTACCAGCTGTCGATGCCGCGGTGGATCAAGGCCAGGGGCATGTCGTTCTACCTGATGGTCTTCCAGGGCGGCGGCGCCGTCGGCAGCGCCGTCATGGGCCTGATCGCCGAGCGTGCCGGGCTGTCGGTCACGCTGGACATCGTCGCCGCCGGGCTGGCCCTCAGCCCGGCGGCCGGCCTGGTCTGGCGGTTCCGGTCCATCCCGCCCGAATCGCTGCTGCCCGCGGGAGACTGGCCCGCGCCGCAGCTGGCCCCGGACCAGACGCCGGACGGCCCGGTCCTGGTCAGCGTCCTCTACCAGGCGCAGCCCGGGCACGGCGACGAGCTCATGGCCGCCCTGCATGGGATAAGGAACGGCCGCCGGCGCACCGGTGCGATCTCCTGGCGGGCCTGGCAGGAGGCCGGCGACCCGAACCGGGTCCTCGAGGAGTTCGTGGTCGCTTCCTGGGACGAGCACCTGCTCCAGCACGAGCGCGTGACCAAGCGCGAGCAGGACCACCTGGACAAGGTCCGCCAGCTGACCGACCCGGCCCACCCGGTAGCCGTCACGCACTGGCTTGCCGTTTCCCAGCAAAAGCCGGCCGGACACCGGGCAGCTGCGCCTTAGCGCAGCTGGCGGAGCTTGTCGGCGGTGGCAGGCCTTCGCGTGCCTGCGCATTACCCCAGGCCAGGACCGCTATTCGGGGCAGCCCGTGTGTCCGCGGAATGTTCGCTGGACTACCATCAGCTCTGCTGCCTACCGTCTGGAGTTCCCGTGACCAACCCGCCTTCTGCAGGGAAGCTGTACCTCGTCGTCGGGTACGACGGCTCGGCACCCGCCGTCCGGGCGCTCGACGCCGCCGTCCGCCTGCTGAGCGGCCGCGAGGGCAGTATCGAGGTGGTCTACGTCGCTCACCTGACCACCTTGGAGATGATGTCGGCGGACGCGATCGCGGAAATGGAGATCAGCTTCGACCAGACGGCACGCGACCTGCAGGCCCAGGCCGCGGAGCAGCTGGCAGGCCGTGAGGAGCGCTGGCACTTCGAACGGCGCCAGGGGATGATCTCCGAACAGCTCGTCGCCGCGGCCGTGCACATCCTCGACGATCACCCCGGCGAGACCGCCGCGATCGTGGTGGGAAGCTCGTCACAGGCCGCCCACCGAATGGTCGGCTCGGTCGCGGTCAGCCTGGCGCGGCACGCGCCGGTCCCCCTGGTGATCGTGCCCTAGCTGCGGGGAGACCGCGGCGAGCGCGGCGTAGAGCAGCAGCGAGACCACGAACCCGACCAGCCAGCTGTAGTCATACAGCGGCTTGAGCGGGGAGATCAGGCCGTCTGCAGGGAACGGGCCGTTCCCCGGCGTGGAATAGGCTCCGCCGACCGCGAGCACGGCCCCGACGACCAGGGCGACCACGGCCCTCCAGTTCCAGCCGCGGTGGTACCAGTACGAGCGTCCGGGCTGGTAGAGCTGGGCAAGCCGCAGCCGGGTGCGGCGCACCCACCAGTAGTCGGCGATGAGCACGCCGGCCACCGCGCCGAGCAGCCCGCCGTAGAAGCCGAGCCAGACGTAGATGTACACGTGCGGGTTGGACAGCAGGCGCCAGGGCTGGATCAAGATCCCGAGGACGCCGGTGATCAGGCCGCCGGTGCGGAAGCTGATCAGCCGCGGCAGCAGGTTGGAGAAGTCGTAGGACGGCGCGACGGTATTGGCGGCGACATTGACCGACAGGGTAGCCACCACGACGGTGAACAGCGCGAACGCGATCGCCACGGGGTTGTGAAACTTGCCGGCGAGCTGGATCGGGTCCCAGATCGGCGCGCCGTAGATCTTCTGCGACGCCGCGGTGATGAACACCGCCAGCAGGGCGAAGAACGTCATCGTGGTCGGCAGCCCGATGACCTGTCCGAGCGCTTGCTCGCGCTGGCTGCGGCCGAAGCGGGTGAAGTCGGGCATGTTGAGCGACAGGGTCGACCAGAACGCGATCATGCCCATCAGCGAGGGGAAGAACAGCGACCAGAAGTGCGGACCCCAGCCGACCTTGGACGGCTGGGAGAGTACGTCGCCGAAGCCGTGCGCCTTGGCCACCATGTAGCCGAGCAGGATGACCGCCACGACGAGAACGAAGGGCGCGGCCCAGTTCTCGAACCGGCGCAGCGTCTCCATGCCGCGGACGATGATGGCCATCTCCAGGACCCAGAAGATGGCGAACGACAGCCACTCGGTCCACGGGTAACTGGCGACCACGGTGGCGCTGGTCCAGCCGTGCCCGATGACGGCGCCGAGCAGCGTGTAGATCGCCTCGCCGCCGATCCAGGTCTGGATGCCGAACCAGCCGCAGGCGATCACCGCCCGCAGCAGGGCGGCCAGGTTGGCTCCGCGCAGCCCGAACGGGGCGCGGGCGAACACCGGGAAGGGGATGCCGTACTTCGTCCCCGCGTGGCTGTCGAGCAGCATCGGGACCAGCACGATGAGGTTCGCGAGCGCGATGAGGATGATCGCCTGAACCCAGCTGAACCCCACCGCGATGAGGCCGGAGGCGAGCAGGTAGCTCGGTATGTTGTGCGACATCCCGATCCACAGGGCCGCGTAGTTGTAGGTGGTCCAGGTGCGCCGCTCGACGGGCACCGGCGCCAGGTCGCCGTTGGCGTAGCGGCTGTCGCGGAGCAATTCGGGATCTGCGAGCGTGACGCGACCGTCCGGAAGGTGAACTTCATCGCCGTGCACTGCGCCCATACCCACCTCCTGATGCCAAGGGTTACGGTCTCCCCGGGACAGTCCAGCTGAAACGTGCGCAGCTCCGAGGCGGGTCACTGCTGGTAGTCGTCGCGGGCACCCGGGAGCCGTTCTTCCGCGAGAACGCCACCCGATGGGCAGCCGCGCTGCGCGACGCCGGCGCGTTTGGACGGTGAGGCAAGACCCCGAAGAGCTACGCGCCTTTTCTGAGCGCCGCGACCGCATCTGGGTAATCGGCGAGCTGATATTGTTTGTGTCCTGGCTGCGGCGGGCCTGAATAAGATTTTATACCTGGCGGGTTGGGGACCATAGGTACGCTCAGGATCAACTTGTAACCCGCCCCTTCCCATGGGGCAAGCACCGGCTGGTCCACGCTATCTGACAACGCGCGGTTGTCGGGCAGGTAAACCCCCGCATACTGCAGGCGGCCACCCATCAGCTCCCCCATGGCGTTGACGTCGCCAACGGTATTGTACTGTCCCGATTCGCCCTGGTTGCGCAGCAACGGACCGCTGACCGTCGAGACCGGGGTGACATGCTGCTCCGCCCAGTAGAGCCCGACAGCGTTATGGGCTTTCATCCACGCCAGCATGTTCGTGATGAACTGCGGGTCGTCCTGACCGCCGAACGTGTGGAAGTCGAGTCCCCACTCGGGTATGATAACCGGCTTTCCTGTAGCATTGGAGAATGCGGCCACCCAATTCAATCCGCCAGGCTCGGTGGTGAGGATCTGCTGCCATTTTGCCTGGTGGTCGAGGGCGCCGGATGCGGTGTGCGGGTAGGTGCCGCTAGGCTCGCCACCGTACCAGTCGAAGATATCGGTTCCGATGTAGTCGACGTAGGCGCCGCCCGGCCAGGCCTCGGCGACCGAGTAGTTGGTCGGGTAGACGGTCCACAGGAACTTGAAATGCTGGCCGGGCACCGATCGCATGGTCGTGACTATCTTCCGCCAGGCGAGGATGTACGCATCCGGCTCCGACGACGGCGCGCGGTGCTCGCTCCATTCGTACCACTTGCCGTTCATCTCGCGGCCTAGCTCGATAATGGTAGTGCCGAGTCCGTCCTTGACCAGCAATTCGCCAAGGTCATAGAAATCAGGGTCGTCCGCGCCCGCTGCCGCCGCGGCAAGAGCCTGGCTTGCCGCCTCGAAGTAACCATTGGCCGCCGCGCCATTGCCTTCCTTCAGAAGGGCTCTGATTCTGGCGGCTATCGCCGCGGCAGAAGGCTTGCCTGCATTCGTTGAAACATGGGTGCACGACGCCGTCATGCCGAGCACGCCGACAAAGACAATCAGGATAGAAAAGACCTTCCCAGAGGTCTTCCGTATCATGACATGTGGTTCCTTACGGGCACCGCGGGCCTTGACTCCTTGGTTTGCCGCCTGCCCTCGATCATACGTAGGTCGTCGGCGGAGCGGCTCCCGGCGACGACACCTCGGTCCCCGGCTTAGCCCGGAGGGTGCACCACCTCCCGTTCGGCTAAATGATCTTCTTCTGTCATGGCGGCGCGGGGAGGCCCGGCCGGCCGCGGGGCTATTCGAGGACGATCGGCGGCGGAGCCTCTCCGACGGCCAGCCGCCGGCAGGCCCTCATCAGCATTTCCGTGATCCGCGTCGTGTCCGCTGGCATCCCGCGCGCCTGGGATTCGGCTTCATACTGGTCACCGAGGCCACGGAGCGCGGCGGACGGGTCGGGTTCGCACGCCGCCACGGACAGCCTCTTGGCGTTCTCGAGCACGTACTTCCGCTGCCGCCGGCTGGCGCGCCAGCCTCCCTGGTTCGGTCCGGATACGGCGCGCTTCAGTTCGTCGACGTACCGGATCACCCGGACGGCCCTGATGAACACCTCGCAGCCCTGCTCGTGATCCTCTTGCCGCGGCTGGCCCTTCAGCTTGGTCTGGTACAGCGGCCCGTTGCACCGTGCGCACCGAATCAGCCTGATGGTCTTCCCGCGCTGTCCAGGCGGCAGCGGTGCCGGCCAGGAGGACTGCATGAGCAAGCCACCGCCTCCCGCACGAGAACCTTGCCATTACCTTACTGTGGTCCGCCCTCGGCGGGGTCATCCGAGGTCTCTGCTGCCTCCTGCTTTCCTTTCTGTCAACCGACGGGTGGAAACCACAGGGTCCGCCCGGGAGCCGATGACAGCGACCCGCATCCGGCATACGGTGATCAATGTCGCCATCGGGAATCGGGGAAGCAGCATGCACGCGCTCAAGTTCGCCATCGGCCTGGCCTGGATCGTCTTCTGGATCTACTGGCTGGTGTCGGCCACCACAAGCAAGGAGAGCATCAGCGGCGGCTGGCGGCCGCGGCTGGCCGGGGCCAGCGTGGTCGGGGTGTTCGTGATCTCCGTGGTTCTGCGCGGCGGCAGCCTGGCCGTGCACAGCGTGATCCTCGGGGCGATAGGGGCGCTGGTCTTCGCCTCAGGGATCGCGCTGGCGGTCTGGGCCCGCCTGCACCTGGGCCGTAACTGGGGGATGCCGATGACGCAGCGGGCCGAACCGGAGCTTGTCACCTCGGGTCCCTACCGGTTCGTCCGCCACCCGATCTACACCGGGCTGCTGACCGCGATGCTGGGAACCGCGCTCGTCGACAACCTGCTCGGCCTGATCGTCGTAGCGGTCATGGTCGCTTACTTCTACTACTGCGGCACCGTCGAGGAGCGGAACCTCACGGCCACCTTCCCCACCGCGTACCCGGACTACAGAAGCCGGACCAAGATGCTCATCCCGTTCCTGCTGTAGGCGGCGCCCTACGACGCGGATCTCGTCACGGCGAAGGTCGCGCAGCCGGGGGTGGTGACGGTCCCGCTGAGGCGCTGCCCGCCGTCGCTGGCCGGGGGCGCGCTCAGGTCGACCATTTCGTATCCCGCGGGCTGCTTGATCCAGTGACCGTAGGTGAGGCGAACTCCCGCGTGCGAGTCGGTACCCGTCATCGTGAAGCTCCCCGACGCCACACCCGGGTTGGCGGGCACGGCGTAGAAGCTGAACGTCGCGGTGAGAGCGCCGCCCGAGGCCTCCTGGATCGCGAGGCGGAGGCCGGTCTCGCCCTGCGAGCAGACGTAGCTGCCGGTCCAGGTGCCGGCCAGGCCGGCCGCACGGTGCGAGCCGGACAGGGCGAACGCCGTGCCCGCGGCCGCGCCTGCGATCACGATGCCGGCCGCGATCGCCGCCTTGCCCGCGCTTACCTGCGGGTGCAGAAGACGCCGGCGCAGGCAGACCGCATGCACGGCGGTGCCCTGGGCCGTGGGTGATGCGGCCGATGGCCACAGCGCGGCAAGCAGCAGCGCCGCCTCGCCCAGATGAGACCGGCCGCGGCGCTCCCAGTCCGGGCCGTAGGTAACCGGCTCCAGCGGCACCGGCTGCGACATGTGCGCCCGCAGCAGCGCCTCGGCGGTCGTCCCGCTGAACGGCGGACGCCCGGTCAGGCACTCGTAGAAGGTGGCCGTGGCAGCGTAGACGTCGCCGGCCGGGCTGGCCGGCGAGCCGGCGAGCTGCTCAGGTGGCGCGTACGCCAGCGTGCCGGCCGGCATCGGGCTGTCTCCGGCCCGCGCGGCGATGCCGAAGTCGGTCAGCTTGCTCGTCCCGTCCCCGGCCACCAGCACGTTCTCCGGCTTGTAGTCCCGGTGCACCACCCGGTGCCGGTGCGCCGCCGCCAGCCCGAGCAGCGAGCCCTGCAGCACCACCAGCGCAGCCTCCGCGGTGGTCCTGCCCTGCCGCGTCAGGATCTCCCGCAGCGAGACCCCCTCGACAAGCTCCATCACGATCGCCGCGCCCGCGGGCGACTCGATGTACTCATACAGCCGGACCACGTTCGGGTCAGCCAGCGAGGCCAGCGCCGCCGCCTCGGCCCGGAACATCCGGGCGAACTCGGGATCGGCCAGCAGGTCAGCGCGCAGGTACTTGATCGCCACCGGGGTGCCCGACGCGTCATGCCTGGCCAGCACCACGGTGCCGAACCCGCCCGAGCCGAGCGCCCTCAGCTCGGTAAAGCCCGCGACCTTCCACTCCCCCATGGAGTCCGCCCCTCCCTGCGAAGGCCGCAGCCCCCGCCCACGGAATCGTACCGGCCGTTCGCCGTGCCTGGGAAAGCCCCGATTTATTCCGAACGATCCGTGGGTCCTCCCCCACCCACGGTGCGCCCTCCCGCGGGCTCGAACATCGAGCGGGCCAGGTAACGCACGTTCGGCACCAAGGCATCGACCTGATACCTGGCGTCCGGCGACGCCGCCCGGCGACCGGCGCGCCGCGCCGCGCCGCGCGGCCGGGGAGCGGGACAAGTGCCGGTGCCGGTTCCCCGGTGGCCCCTGTAGCCCCTGTGGTCACTCGGTCACCAGGCCCGGCCGACGAGTCGGTGCCCTGGCTACGCCGGCTTGCCGACGAGGTCCACGAGCACGGAGCGGCGGTCAGGATCCAGCTGACCCACCTCGGGCACCGCACGAGCAACTACACCCACGACTGGATCCCAGCGGTGTCGGCGCGTCGGCAAGCTGACAGAGCTTGTGTAAGCCGGGCGACAGACAGCGGCGCCGCGGCACGGCACACTCCTGGCAACGGGTCGATCGGGGCCGGGAGCCGGTTGGAAGACCGGCTGGAAGAAGGGCGACGTGATGTCGGTGGTCGCTGATGCCATCATGCCCGCCGGGTTCGTGACACATGGCGAGGCACGCACGGCGCAGAGCGCAGACTGGGCGGTCACCGAGCTGTATTCACGGCATTTCCGGACCCTGGTGCGGACGGCTGTTCTGCTTGTGCGGGACGTCGCCACCGCAGAAGATGTCGTGCAGGACTCATTCGCGGCGCTGTATCACGGCTGGCATCGGCTTAAGGACCCGGACAAGGCGCTGGCCTACCTGCATCTGGCGGTGGTGAACCGGTCCCGGTCGGTGCTGCGGCACCGCATCGTGGTGGACAAGCATTCGCAGAAGGCGCCGCCGGACATGCCGAGCGCGGAGCACGGCGCACTCGTCCTGCTCGAGCGACACGCGGTCGTGACCGCCCTGCAGGAGCTGACGCAGCGGCAGCGCGAGGCGATCGTGCTGCGCTACTACGCCGACCTGTCCGAGGCCGAGATCGCCCGGGCAATGGGAATCAGCCGCGGCGCGGTGAAGAGCCACACTGCGCGGGGCATGGCCGCGCTACGCGCGATGCTGGAGCCATGATGGTCCACGGGCAGCGTGCGCGCGCCGCAGCCTCACCGCTTTTCCGGTGAGCTGCCGTCCGGGTCACCGGTGCGGTCAACCAGGAAATCTGCGGCGCCGCCCCGGTCGAGTGCGGGGACATGCAGCGACTGGCCCGGCCAGTTCGGATTCTGGCTGGTAATCAGCACGCGCCCTGGCCCAGCAGGGGGCAAGAAGGCCGCCACCGAGGCTAGGTCTACGGATCTGGGCCATATCTCGTGATGGACACGACCGTCATCTGCCGGCCATTCGCATCATCCACCTCACGGGGACCGCCAGTCACTGAGCACGATGCCCTGAGCGGGGCTCGTGACGCACAAGCCCCTTCTTGCGGGGCCTGTGACCCACAAGCCCCGCAACCAGCAGGCAAATCCATCGTGATCATCACGAGATGCGGGCCAGAACCAGGTCTACGGCGTTGTCGAAGATCAGCAGCCACAGTGCCGGGAATGTGGCCAGCACCGCGTGCGGCCGGGAACTGCCACGCCACCCCGACCTCAGCCAGGTGCCGGTGCGCGTAAGCCAGCGCGACGCTAGTTTTCGCCGCCCCTCCGAGGCCCCACAAGGCCACCTTCCGCGGCGTGGAATTGTTGCCACCGGTCAGCCGGATGTCCAGCTCGGCAAGCAGGTTCTTCCGCCCGGCCAGCAGCGGCGGCGGGTCAAGCAGCCGCACTGGCTTCCCGGTGACGCCCCGGCGCTGCTGGTACACGACCTGGCCGATAGCGATTCCTGCACGACCGGAGACCACTGAGCCCGACGCGGCACTGATCCCGGGCCTGGCCACGCCACCCGCTGGGGCGGGCCTGCTGGCATTTCGAAAGGCCGCCCACGTGAGCCACAACCCAGCTAGCGGAATGGTCACGGCGACCAGAAAGGCCGATGCGTCAGCCCTGGCCGGTGCGAGCGAGAGGATCGCAAGCGCCGTCGGCGAGTCCGCCGAGAGGGCGCGACTCCGATCCGGGGTGCACCTGGCAGGGCCGACGAACCTTCAAAAGCGACGTTTCCTGGTCGATTTTGAAGTTCTTATATCCGCAGCTTAAAGCCCTATTCCGATCCTCCTGTGTCCCTTTTGCCTTAGTTTTCGTTCGCGATCTTGAGCCGCCTTGTCCGCACCATGGATCCATGACCGCAGACCGAGGACTACGCGAGAGCGGCGCTCAGTCGCGGCTCACCGACCGCGACCAAGGAGGAGATCCAGAGCCTGGTCGAGGCCCGGATGAGCAGACAGGCGGTGCTCACCCGCGAGGTCCCGCTCAGGCTCTGGGCCATCGTGGACGAGGCGGCCTTGGCTCCCCGTTTGGCTCCCCGCCGCTCCGGGTGAGGACCTCAAATACCCTCTGACCTGGTGGGCACAACTGGGCTCGAACCAGTGACCCCTCGCTTGTAAGGCGAGTGCTCTTCCGCTGAGCTATGCGCCCCTTGTCCAACGCGAACCGTCGCGCTGCACGAGAACGCAGCCAGCGTACCGGTTCGCGGTCACTCGGCCGTACCGAGGCTTGCGCGAATCTCGATGCAGTCCCGGGCGGCTCGATCCTGGAGGCCTCGGCACCTGCAACCGCGGCGCATGCTTGGTCGCCCGCTGAGCTGTACGGGCTATCGTCCTGTCTGTGACCAGCCTGAGCGCTCAAAGCGGCCTGATTGTGCTGACCCGGCTTGAGCGGGTGGCGCGGGAACCATAGGCGCCAGTGCCGCGTCAAGCAACGTTTGCCTCGCCGGGCGCCGCGGCAGCCGTCCGCGTGATTCCCTTCGCCGCCCCGATCCGGACCTGTTGTCATGATCGTGGGTCGTTACTGCCCTTATCGGGGAGGTTTTGACCCACGATCCGGCCGGCGGCGGATGGCAGGGGCGGGTGAGGCAGGTGAGATGCGGCAGGTGCGATCCGCGGGGCGAACGTGTCCGGCCACGGCGGCAGGTTCGGCCAGTAGGTCACGATTGGTGAGTTCCGCCGTCTGTCGCTTGCCCGCCGCTCTCGGAACGTGGCTGGTCCTGCAGGTGCCGCCGGAACCAGGACAGGATAAGTTCCGCCCGGGTGACGCGGTGTTGCGGCGCCCCGGAGCGGGTCAACTCGTGGTTCTCGCCGGGGAATCGGTACATGACCGGGTTGCGGCCGAGCAGCCGCAGCGCGACGAACAGTTCCTCGGCCTGGCCGATCGGGCAGCGCAGGTCGTCTTCGGAATGCAGGATGAGCAGCGGAGTGGTCATGTCGCGGACGTAGCTGACCGGCGAGTGACGCAGGTAGGCGCCGGGATCGGTGAGGTGATCCGGGCCCACGTAGCTGCGGATGAAGCCGGGGATATCGGCGCTGTGCTCCATGGTGAGCAGGTTGTTGCAGGCGCGCTCGGAACAGGCGGCCCGGAACCGGCCGCTATGCCCGATCGCCCAGGAAGTCATGAAGCCGCCGTAGGAGCCGCCGAGAATACCGATCCGGCTGGGATCGATCCAGCCGAAGCGCTGGCAGGCGGTATCCACGCACGCCATTACGTCCTCGTAGTCCGCTCCGCCCCAGCCGGTGCCCGGATCCCGCGCGCACTCTGGGCCCCTGATCGCCCGGCCCCACTGCTCGCTGTAGCCGGCGCTGCCCCGCGGGTTGCAGTACAGGACGCCGAAGCCGGCTGCCGCCTGCAGCTGGAAATCGTCGACGAAACGGTTGCCGTACTGCGTGAACGGGCCGCCGTGCACATTCAAAAGCGCAGGGTACCGTTGCCCGGCAGCCCTGTCGGCGGGCGCGATCGCCCAGCATTCCACCTCGCTGCCGTCGGCGGATCGCGCGGTGAATCGCTGCGGGGAGGCGAGGCTGACAGCCTCGGCGAACGGCCGCGTCAAGCTGGTCAGCGGCCGTTCCGGCGGTTCTGCGGCCGGGAGGCTGCCGGCCGCCGCTGACTGACCGGCGGGCAGGTCCAGGGCCGCCAGCTCACCGGTCGACACCGGCGAGCCGGTCACGAAGGCGAGCGTGCCGCCCGCCCAATCCCACTCGCTGATCCACCGGTCACCCCCGGCTAGCAGCACCGGGAGCTCTTCCCCGTCGGCGCTCACCAGGTACAGGTGGACGTTGCCGTGGTCCTCGACGCCGAACAGCAGCCGGTCACCGACCCAAACCGGCGGTCGCACGGCGCCAAACGGCGCGCAGTTGCGGTCGAGGCTGGCCGTCAGGACCTGCTCCTTGCCGGAGGCCGTATCGATGACCGCCACCTGGCGGTGCCGTGGACTCTCCAGCGGGGTGGGATTGAGGTAACAGGCCAGCCGGCCCCCATCCGGCGACCAAGACGGCAGCGAGTAGGCCGCACCGCCGCCCGCGACGCGGCTGGGCATTCCGCTGCCGTCCGCCGGCGCCACCCACAGATCGACGGCCAGGTCCAGGTCCCGCTCCTGGTGCCGCCCCGACGCGAAAGCCACACTCCGCGAGTCAGGTGACCATGACAGGCCGGCCGCGTCGAACGGCCCCGGCGTGACCGCGCGGGCCGGAGTGGACCCGTCCGCGGCGACGACGAAGACACGGGCCGGCCGGTCCGCCGTCCAGCCGACTTGGTTGAAGCGATACAACAGGCCACCGACGCGCCGCGGCGGCATGTCCTTCTCACGGCGCGGCTTCCCGTCGCGGCCGTACCGCGCAGGATCGGGATCACGGGCGGCAAAGGCGAGCGCGTGACCGTCCGGGGCCCATTCCAACTCGGTGACCGGCGCTTCGGTGCCGCACACGACCAGCCTCTCGCCGCCGCCCGCGACGGGAAGGACGCAGATCTGCGACCGGCCGTCGTCGCCGGTCACGGCAAACGCCAGCCGGCCGCCATCCGGTGACCACCGCGGCAGCTGCTCCGACCCGGGGCCGGTGAACGGCCGCGGGCTGACCCCAGTCCCGCGCGCAAGCGCCAGCCAGATCCTGTGCGCATACCGGTTACCCTCCAGGTCAGGATCGGTCACGGTGAAAGCCACCGTGCTCCCGTCCGGCGACACCCGCGGATCACCCAGCTGGCGCACCCGCCCGAGGTCGGCCGGACACATGCCGGCCTGAGAATCCGTGACCTGGCTCATCCAGCTCCTCTCGGCGCAAGGACTGCGCCATATCCGGCGCAGATCATCACAGCGGAAGCGACCCAAGCCCCCATGACAACCTACTCAGCGCGTCCCGGCGCGGGCCATATGAGCATGCCAGGGCCGGCGCGCTGTGTTGCGATGCGGGCGCATCGGGCAGGATGGCCTGGAAGCCGTGGCGCTGGCTCAGCCACGGCGGCCGGGTGCGCTCGGTGGCGATCAGCCCGGACGGGCGCCTGCTGGCCACCGCCAGCGACGACAAGACCGCCCGGCCATGGCGGATTATCGACAACGACAACGCCTGACATCCGGCATGCGGTTCGCCCCTCGGGCGGATCGGGCGCGTGGTTGGCGTACCCTGGCTGGGCGTATCGTCGTGACGAGTTACCGGAAGGGACGGACATGAACACCGGCAAGCCCGAGGTCGACTTCCCCGGCGGTGAGCCGCCGTCCGAGCTGCAGATCACCGAGATCTGGGAGGGCAGCGGCAAGGCGGCTGGCCCCGGTGACATGGTCCAGGTCCACTACGTCGGGGTGGCGTACTCGACCGGCGAGGAATTCGACGCAAGCTGGGACCGGGGCGAGCCGCTAGTGTTCCGGCTCGGCGCCGGGCGGGTCATCGCCGGCTGGGACCAGGGCGTCCAGGGCATGAAGGTCGGCGGCCGCCGTCAGCTGATCATCCCGCCGGACCTGGCCTATGGAGACCGGGGCGCCGGGAATGTGATCGCGCCTGGCGAGACCCTCATCTTCGTATGCGACCTGGTGTCAGCCTGAGGAGCCCTGAGGGACGACGCAGCGCCGGCGCCATGGCTGGCTGGCATGATTCAGGCCCGGGCACCAGCAGGTGCCCGGGCCTGTTCAGGCTCAGACGGCGCGGACGCGGGTAGCCTGCGGGCCCTTCGGCCCCTGGGCCACCTCGAACTCCACGCGCTGGTTCTCCTCAAGGCTGCGGAAGCCGTAGCCGTCAATCTCGGAGTAGTGCACGAAGACGTCCGGTCCGTCGGTGCGGGAGATGAAGCCGTAGCCCTTCTCCGCGTTGAACCACTTGACGGTTCCCTGGGTCATGTCGCTCCTTACGGGGCTGGATACGGGTCCGCACTGTGCGGCACCCTGGCCGGTTCTCGACGCGGCCTTCCCCAGATCCCTGAAGCGGCGCGCCCGCAACATCGTTCTCCGCGAGCGTGCATGTGACACGAACACACAAGACAACTACGACCACCCCGGACAACCCGGCCGGGACCTGGTTCATTCCCGCCTGCCGACGCCCGCGGAGCTTTGCTCCTCCCAGTCCAGCCGGCTAGCCGGTTAGCCTCGCGATCCTGGCTACGGAGTTCACGCTCCTGTTCGTGCAGGTCACGAGCCGGTTCTGCGTTCGGGGTGAGTCGGCGCGAAATGCTGGGGGAATGCCAGGTTGCGGCACCGCTGATGGCGCAGCGCGCCGCACACCGGGCATTCAGACTGGCTCACCGCGGGTTCCAGACGGGCGAGGGTGTCGGCATCCAGCTTGCGGGGCTCGGGCTGAGCGGGAAGCCTCAGCGGCCCTCGCATTGCCAGATCGGACACGAAACGCTGGTGCTCATGTTCGCACTCGTCGCACTGGCAGCCTTGCGCCCAGGCCAGCACCGTGCCGTGCGGCGGCAGCGCGGGCGGCAGGTTGCCCCATGCGGTCATACGTCCACGTTAGGGCAGCTCGCCCCATCACGGGGCGTCAGGCTGGCGTGGCGCCGCTCGTTCGAGAACGTGACGCCAGTGCGCGGCGGCGGCGGCGGTTGCCGCCGGTCCCGTGGTTCCCGGCTTGAGCCTGCGGGCGGCCGTCGTGGTCCAGTCCACGATCGTGCCGAGGTTCGGCACGGCGAGGATAGCCTGCATGCCCGCGTTCCGAAGCGGGTGCTCCGCCCGGGGCAGTTCCTCGCCGGTGAAGGAGATGATCCGGTCCACCCCGCCGCCGTCAACCGGACGTCGGCGGCCGCCAGCCGTTAGGCGTCGCGGAGGCGCAGCGCGAGCGCGCCGAGGACCAGGGCCGTTGCCGCCCAGATACCGAGCACGCCGAGCCCGCCCCACGGGCTGATCGCCAGGCCGCGCAGGCCGGTGGTGTCCTGGACGGTAAGCCCGGCGACCGTGGGAGTCCACCGCTCGAGCCGGTGCTGCCAGTGCGGGTTTGCGACGAACGCGAGGACGATCGGGAACAGGTACAGCACGGCGAGCACCGCGCCGATAGACACCGCGCTGTCCCGCACGATCACGGCGACGCCGAGGCTCATCAGCGCGATGAGCCCCAGGTACAGGACCGAACCGCCGGCCGCGCGCACGGTCGGCCCGTAGCTCAGCCACACTGGGTGGAAGCCGCGCCCGGCGGTAAAACCGTGGCCGGGCAGGATCAGGTGCCCGGCAAGCACGGAGCCGAACACCGCTATCGCGCCTGCCGCCAGCACCAGCGCGGCCAGCAGGATCGCCTTGGCCGCCAGCACCGCCTGACGTCTCGGCATTGCCGTCAGCGTCATGCGGATCATGCCCGAGCTGTACTCGTTGCCGATCGTCAGCACGCCCAGGATCGCGGCCACGGCCTGGCCGGCCTGGACGCCGGTCAGGCTGAGCCTGGTGGTGTCGACCGGGCAAGCCAGATTCTGCGGGCAGTGCGTGGCCCCGACGGCCGCGGTGCCGACCGCGATGGTCAGCGCCGCCATCCCGAGCAGCAGCCAGCCGGGCCCCGACACGGTGCGCAGCTTGGTCCACTCGGCGTGCAGCGCGTGGCGCAGGCTGGTCCCGGGCACTGCCGGCGCCTCGAGTGCGGCCGCTGGCCGAGTCCGCACGGCGGCGCTCATGGGTCCCGCCGCCGGAGCATGACAAGCGCCAGGGCAAGGGCCGCGGCAGTCCACAGGCACAGCACGGCGAACCCGGCGTACGGCGACAGTGGGTAGTAACCCCCGACCGCCGGCGCGGTAACGGTGGTGACCTGCGGGTACCTCGGGATGCTCTGCTCGACCGCCAGGCCTGCGGCCGGGGTCAGCCGCAGCAGCCAGTCACCGACCCCGGCCGGAACGGCATTCAGCACGTCGAGCAGCAACGGCATGACGACGATCAGCACCGCGATCGTGATCGCGGCCGCGCTGCGCCGCATGATGGCGCCAAGCGCGACGGCGAGGACCGCGGCCACGGCCAGCATGGCCGCGGTGCCGACGATGACCCGCACCTCGGTCGCCGCGGGCACCGTCAGCAGTACCTGGCCATGGCTCTCCTCCTTCGGGACGCCGACGGCGATCGAGACGACCGCGGCGGCCAGCCCGGCGGCGAACGCCACGGCGCCGATCACGACGGCCTTGGCGGCCAGTACCGTGCCACGTCCTGGCGTGGCGGCAAGCGTGGTGCGGATGAGACCGCGTCGGTACTCGGTGCTGAAGAACATCGCCGCCACGGTCACGATCGCGATCAGCCCCACGAACGCCCCGACCAGGCTCTGCCCTATCGTCACCGACGGCAGCCCCTGGCCGCCCAGCCCCGGCGTTACCGGGGCGATGTTGCCGGAGCCCGTCACCGTGAACGTTCCGCCGGAGCGGGTAAACGGTGCCGGGCCCAGCCGCCTGCCTGGCTTGTGTCCCGCCGGGCCCTGGCTGCCTATCGTGGTGCCGGTCCAGGTGCCGGGCGATGCGCCGGTCAGGCTGACATCATCGAACACGCCGGTCGCCTGGGATGGTCCGCTGTTGCTGGTACCGCCGCCGAACGAGTTCTGGGTCACCGTGTAGTCCGGCGAGGTCGCGAACAAGCCGACCTGAACGGTCGACGGCAGCCCGGTCAGCTGGACCGTGCCGACTTCGGTCCAGTGCGTGCCGTCGGCGGAATCGTAGCCGCTGATCGTGTCGCCCGAGCGGGCCAGCCGCAGCCAGCGCGGGTGCGTCGGCGACACGCTGCCTGGCAGGCCCGCGATGTCCCCCGTGTAGTCGTACTGCATGCGGACGCCGTTACTGCCGGTCGCCATCATCGCCGCGTAGGCCGAACCCTGCCGGGTGCTCTGCTTGATGATGATTCCCGCCTTGGCCCACGCCGCGAGGCCCGGCACCATGTTGCCGCCGCCGACCTGCACGGGCCCTGCGCCGAGGTTCGCGTGCTCGCCCGTCAGCTCGGTGACGCGTGCGGTGATGCTGCCGTTCCCGGTCAGCGACTGGCGGACAAAGGTGAAGCTGTCGGTCACAACCTCGCCGCCCGGCCCGTGCGGGACGTAGGGCAGGCAGGCCTTGCCGGTTTCCTGGGACAACCCGTTTGGCCCGCAGGCGACCTGCCCGTTGGCGGCCGTGAACACGCCGAGGAGGATGGTCAGCAGCGCGGCCAGGATCATCCCGATCACCCAGCCGCGCACGCTGCGGAACTTGGTCCACTCGGCGCGCAGAACGCCGCCGAAGCCGCCGCGAGGCTCGTCACCGGGCCCGGCCCCTGGCCGCGGCACGGAGATCGCCCGGGTCGTCACCGTGGCACCTCCTGCCCGGAGCCTGAATCGAATCCGGTCGGACGGAACTCCACGGCCTGCCTGGTCAGCTCCATGTAGGCCTGCTCCAGGGAGGCCCGGTGCGCCGAGACCTCAAAGAACGGCACCGCCTTCTCGCCGAGCAGCGCCACGACGTGCTCCGGCGCCAGTCCCGAGATCGTGAGCACGTCCTGGCCGGACGCGACGACGGTGGCCCCCGCGTACTCGAGCACCGCCGTCGCCTCCGGCCGGGCCGATGTGCGCAGCGTCACCCGGTCGCCGGAGGCGGACGCGAGCAGGCTCGCCACCGTCGCGTCGGCGATGACCTTGCCGCGCCCGACGACAATCAGATGATCCGCGGTGTCCTGAAGCTCGCTCATCAGGTGACTGGACACCAGCACCGCCCGCCCGTCGGCGGCCAGCGACCGCAGGAACCCGCGCATCCACACGATTCCCTCGGGATCTATCCCGTTGAACGGTTCGTCCAGCATGATCGCCGCCGGGTTGCCCAGCATCGCCCCGGCAATCCCGAGCCGCTGCCGCATGCCCAGCGAGTAGCCGCCCGCCCGCCGCCTGGCCACGCCCCGCAGCCCTGCCTGCTCGATCACCTCGTCCACCCGCCTGACGGCCAGGCCCTGCGAGTGCGCCAGCCAGAGCAGGTGGTTGCGGGCGCTGCGGCTCGGCTGGAGAGCGCCCGCGTCCAGCAGCGAACCCAGAACCCGCATCGGCTGCCGCAGGCTCGCGTACGGCTTGCCGCCGACCAGGGCACTGCCCTCGTCGGCCGCGTCCAGGCCGAGTATGACCCGCATGGTGGTGGACTTGCCGGCCCCGTTCGGGCCGACGAAGCCGGTGACGCGGCCCGGCTCGACGGTGAACGACATGCCGTCAAGCGCCAGCGTCGGCCCGAACCTCTTGCGCAGTCCGCTGACTTCGATTGTGGCTTGCATCGGTCGTTCCTTCTTCATCGCGGCGGAAACATGCCGACACCGTTCTACGGAGGTGGCCATAACATGGGCCGCACGGAGGCTGTTATCACGTTGTTAGGCCGGCCGGGCCATGCTGTAACCGGGATGACGGCCCCTTACCAAGCCCTGACCAGGCCCTTTGCCGGATGCAACGGAGATGCGGATGAGGATGCCGACCTGGGTGCGGTTGCCGGGCCGCACGGTGCGGGTCCGGCTGACCTTCCTGTACGCGATCTTGTTCATGGTCTCCGGGGCGCTGCTGCTGACAATCGCCAGCGGCGTCGCGGTCAAGCGCACCGCAAACATGGCGAGGAGAGTCAGCCGTAAGGCCGGGCGGCACCAGCCGCTTGACGTCAACGCGCAAATCCACAACCTGCAGGCTCAGGTCGCCCACCTGCAGTCGGAGCTGGCCAACCCGCCCGGCCAGAATCAGCTTGGCCATACCCTGCTCATTGCGTCGCTGATCGCGCTTGCGGTCATGACGCTCGTGTCGGCGGCGCTCGGCTGGCTGGTTTCCGGCCGGGCGCTTCGCCCTGTCAGGCAGATGACCGCCGCCGCGCAGCGCATTTCCGAAGACAACCTGCACGAGCGGCTAGCCGTGACCGGTCCGCGAGATGAGCTCAAGGAACTCGGCGACACGATCGACGGGCTGCTGGCGCGGCTAGAGGGCGCGTTCGCCGCACAGCGCCGCTTCGTCGCCAACGCCTCGCACGAGCTGCGCACCCCGCTGACCACGATGCGGGCCGCCATCGACGTGGCTCTGGCTAAACCGGAGCCGGTCACGCCGCAGACCGTCGGCTTGGCCGGGCGGCTGCGCGCCGAGCTGGACCGGATCGATGCCCTGCTCGAGGCGTTCCTGGTGCTGGCCAGAGCCCAGCACCAGGACCTGCCCAGATATACGACGCTGCCGCTCGACTACGCCGTCGAAGCCGCCCTGGCCGACCAGGCCGCCGCCATCGACGCCATGAACCTGACGGTGCAGGACACCAGCGAACCGGGTGGCGCGTGGGTGATCGGTAACGAGGCGCTGCTGTCCCGCCTGGTGGAAAACCTGATCGGCAACGCCGTCTGCCATAACGCCGAAGGCGGCTGGATCCGGGTCACGACGCAGACCGATGGCATCTGGGCCAGCCTGGTCGTGGAGAACGGCGGCGAACTCCTCGAGCAGTGGCAGGTAGACGAGCTGGCCCAGCCGTTCCGGCGGCTCGGCGCGGACCGGACCGGGTCGGACGAGGGCTCGGGCCTCGGCCTGTCGATCGTCGCGGCCGTCGCCGAGGCGCACGGCGGGACGCTAGACCTGCGGGCCAGGGACGGCGGCGGGCTGAGCGTCCGCGTCGAGCTGCCAGCCGCCGCCGGCCGTCCGTCAACGGCGCAGCGCGGTGCGCCCGGATGAGGGTGCTGGTGGTCGAGGACTCCAGGTCGCTTGCCGAGGTCCTGGTCGAGGGCCTGCGCGATCAGGGCATGGCGGTAGACGTGGCCCACGACGGGCTGGAGGCGGCCGCGAAGCTCGACCTCAGCCGCTACGACGTCGTCGTGCTCGACCGGGACCTGCCAGGTATCCACGGCGACGCGCTGTGCCAGATGATCACCGACCGCGACCAGCGGGCCATGGTCTTGATGCTCACCGCGGCCGGCGAGCCAGGCGACCGGGTGACCGGCCTTAGCCTCGGCGCCGACGATTACCTGGGCAAGCCGTTCCACTTCCCCGAGCTGGTGCTGCGCGTCCGTGCGCTGGCCCGCAGGCGGCCGGCCGCGCAGGCACGCACCGTGCGGGCGGCGGGAATCGAGCTCGACACGCTGCGGCGGATCGTCACCAGGGACGGCCGCCAGCTCGACCTGTCGGTCAAGGAGTTCGGCGTGCTCGAGGCGCTGATGCTCGCCGCGCCCGCGTTCCTGCGGGCCGAGGACCTGCTGGAGCGCGTCTGGGACGAGCACGCAGACCCGTTCACCAACACGGTAGCCGTCACCATCGGGCGGCTGCGCCGCAAGCTCGGCGACCCGCCCGTCATTTCCACCACCCCGGGCGTCGGCTACCGTATCGCGGACCCGGCCGCGCCCTAACCGGAGGCGCTCCCCAGGACCGGGACGAACGAGGTCCAGGTGCGGCCGTAGTCGGTGGTCTCGTCGATGGCGGGAGGCCCTCCGGCGGCGTCGCTGCCCGGCACCCAGGCGAACCCGGTACCCGGGCTGACGAAATCGAACTGCGTCCCGGTCGCGGTGAAGGACCTGCCCAGCCGGATCGTCGTCCAGGTCGCGCCGCCATCGGACGTGGTGGCGAGGATGCTGCCGATCACGCCTGACGGACCGGCCGACACGAGCACGCCGTCTCGCGGGCCGAAGAATGTAATCCGCGGGTACCAGCCGGCACCCGGCGGCAGCGGCTTGCGCACCCACGTCTGCCCGAGATCGCCGCTCACCAGGAAGTACGGCGCCGCGGGCGCGTCCCCGACGACCGTGAACCCCGACTGCCCGAAGAACCGCGGCGGCCCGTATGCCTCGCAGCCACCCGAGCAAAGACCGCTGGCCGGGACCGGCAGGGCCTGAAGCGTCCACTGCACGCCGCCGTCGCGGGTGACGAGCACCAGGTCCGCCGACCGGCCGATGCACGCGCTGGTCAGCCAGCCGACCTGCGCGGTGGCGAAGGCGAGCCCCGCCTTGTCGCACTCGACGGGCAGGCTGCCCCCGGACGTCTGGGCGGCCGCGACAAGCGACCAGCGCAGCCCGGCGTCGGTCGTCCGGTACAGCCAGACCGGATCTTGTCCCATCGCGCCGCCATAGTTCGCGAGCAGCCACCCGTCGTCCGGCCCGGCGAAGCTGAGCAGGCTGACCGGCGCGGGCGCGCGGAACGGCGCCGACTCGGTCCAGGTCCGGCCCGCGTCGCTGGTGCCGAACACCACGGTCGGCACCGGCCCTGAAGACTCCGCCGTCCCGACGCTGACTGCCAGGTAGGCGCGGTTCCCGTCCAGCGCGTCCAGCGTCACGGCCGCATCGGGGGCCTTCAGCATCGCTGCCGCTGCCGCCGGGGTCACGTCGGCCCAGGTGCGCGCGCCGTCGGTGGTCCTGGCCGTGGCCAGGTAGCCGGCCTGAGTGCTCGACGGGTTCACCGTCCAGCGCAGCGCCCACCCGGTGCTTGCCGAGGTCATCTGCAGCCCGTCCAGCCAGATCCCGGCCCCCCGCCCCGCCTGCCGGGCTCCCGGCGACGCCGTCGGTCCCGGCTGCCGCAGGACCGTTGGCCCGGCTTCCCGCGTGTGCCCGGCCGGGCTGCCGCAGCCGGCCGCGACCGCAAGCGTGCACAGGGCGGCAAGCCACCTGCTCCTGGCCATGCCGGAACCTCCAGCCAACGCGATAGGAGAGCGCTGATTCCTGAGACTGTCGGCGCCCCCGGCCGGTTGTGCGACGGCGCTGGGGAGCGCCGTCGGACGAGTACGACCGCGTCACCGGCCGGGCAGCAGGACGCTCAGGCAGGTGACGCAGCCTTCGAGTTTCTCGAACTCGCTGATGTCCACGACGACCGGCGTGAAGCCGAGATCCTCGAGAAGTTCGGCGGTACGCGGCGCGGACGCGGCGATCAGCACGCGATCGCCGCCGAGCGGCACGACGTGGCAGCCACCCTCCTCGGCGACCGGGCGCACCGCAGGGAACAACTCGGCTGGCACAAGCCCCGGCAAGAGCAGGAACGTGCCGTCGGGAAGCATGGTGACCGCGGACTTCAGGTGCAGGACGTTGGTCAGCGGGACCGAGACCACGGTGCGGCCAAGCGGTGCGAGCAGCGCCCCTATCCCTGACCGTGCCGCGGAGCGCCGGTCAGGTGCCGGCGCTCACCCTGATACGGCAACCACGTACCAGAGGCCGCCGTTGAGGTCAAGGTTGTCGCCCTGCTCCTGGCCCGGGCTGCTGTCCCCGATATAGGTGTAGAGCGGATGGCCGTCGTAGGTCGCCTGCACGCCGCCGCCGGGCCGGGTAATCGTCCCGAGCTTGCCCGTGACGCCCGGCCCGGCCTTCGGGCTACCGGTAACCGGCGGCCAGTAGGTGGCGCACAGTCCGGTGCACTTCGAGGTCGTCGGGGTGTCGGGGACGAACAAGTACAGGGTGAGGCCGTGAGCGTTGGTCAGCACGGTGGTACCGCCGATCTTCGCTGTCTTCAGCGTCACCGTGGCCGGGATCCGGGTACCGGGCCTGGTCCGCCGCCCGGCCTGGTGCGCGGCGTCCGGGATAAACGCCACCATCGCCAGCGTCGCGAAGGCGGCGACCTCGATCAGCCCGGCGGCGATTCCCGCCCGGGTACGGACCTCCCTGAACCCGAACAACCCGATCCACACGGCCAGCAGATAACAGCCGAGCGTGGACAGCGCGAAGGCCGCGCCCGCTGCGGCGGCTACCCGGCTGAACGTCACCAGCGACCCCGCCGCGAGGACGAACCCCACGATGACCTGCAGCATGAACAGCCAGCCGATGATGGGGATCGACCGGTATCCGGTCAGGAACAGGTACAGGTGGATGCTGGCGGATCGGGCAAGCAGTGCCGCTCCCGCTACCCTCAGCCAGCCCCGCCGCCGGAGCGCCGTGTTGTCCACCCGATGCCTGCCCACCGCCGTCACGCCCCTTCCCGTAACAGGTACACGTCGCCCCCGGCCGGTGGGTTCAACCGGCTGCGGTCACGCAGGAACCGGGCCTAACGGACATGGCTTTCCAGCACACAGCCCACTTGGGCGCGAGCACCCGCCGGGCGAGTACCCCGGCCAGCCGGGCCAGGCTGGCCGGCCTGAGCTCGACCGCGCAGGCGGCGCCGTCCCCCAACCCGTCGCTCGCCGAGGCCGTGACCATCCTCTCCAGTCCCGACCTCTTGCCGACAGTCAACCGGGGACCGTCCAAGGAGATGCTGCACGACTTTATTACCGTGGCTGACCTGCTCCAGCCGGGTCCGCAGTACGGAACGACCGCGGAAGACTATACCGCTTTGAGCGCGTCAGACATCGTCGTCTCGTAGGGCCGCCAGCCACTGGTTCCCCGCCCCGCCGCACGGGTGAGGTAACCTGAGCCACCATGGCCAAGAGCAACCGCCGCCGTAAGCAAGACCGGGCCAGGGCATCGACCAGGCAGGCGCAGGCGCGCCGGCGGCGGGCCAGGACAGCGGAGATCCGCGCGGTCCAGCAGCGCGTTGCGCGGATCCACGATCCGGCCACGTCAGCGGCCGAACTGGCCGCCCTGCTCGCGGAGCACTACGAGGGCGTGGCCGTCGCGGGCTCGCTGGCGAAGATCCTGATCGAGGAGGGCTCGTCGCCGCAGCGGCTTGCCGACGCCGCACAGCTGATGCTGGTCGGCGGCTCCGCCGGCCAGGACCCGCCCTCGCTGACCGCCGTCACGTTCGCCGCCGCCGTGGCGGGCACCGCGGGGAACCTCGACGAGGAGCGCCGCCTCATCGACCTGGCGCTCGCGGCCACGGAAGTCCCGGCGGGAGCGGAGTCCACCGACAGCCTGGAGGTGAGGCTGAGGGTCATCAACTTCATCGCCGGGAGCGGACACGCCGGCGAGGCCGTGGAGCTGCTTGAACCCCTGCTGCGCGAGGTGCCGGACGACGATTACGCCGCCGAGGTCTACGGCCTGGCGATCAGCGCGGCCTACGCGCAGGCCAGCGAGGCCGGGCAAGGCGAGGGCGAGGGTGAAGGCAAGGGCGAGGGTGACGGCAAGGGCGAGGGTGACGGCAAGGGCGAGCGGGAGCGCGCGGCGGTCGCCCGGTTCGCCGACCGCTCCAGGCTGACCGCGCTGCGGGACGCGGTCGGCGCCTTCCTGGCAGGCACCGAACTCGGCCAGGCGGTCAAGGACCGGGTCGCCGGCGAACTGTCCGAGACCGAGGACGTCGACTGGGATCCGGCCGACCGGGCCGCCTTCGGCAAGCTCGCCGAGGAAGTCGCCTGGCTCACCGTCAACCCGGCGCAAGACGACGACGGCGACCTGCCCGAGGACGACGCGGACCTGCTGGCCGGCGACGAGGAGGACGCCTCGGGCACCCCGCTGATGGCGTTCGCCGCCGACCCTTCGACGCCGCCGGCGCTCGCCGCCATGGCCGCCGCCTGGTACGAGCGCATCCACTACGGCCTGTGGCGCATCTCCCACCCGGTTCCCGATCCCGGGCTGTGGTGCACGGAGCTTGCCTCGGGCACGGTCAGGTACGTCGAGTTCCCGCCGGAGGCGACCGCCGGCCTGGCGCGCTGGACCGTGTGGCTGGGCGGGATCGTGCCGGTGGACGGGATCTGGCATAGCACGGGCCTCGGCGTCATGCTCAGCCCGGCGGAAGGAGACGCCGCGGCCGACTTCGTCGACCAGGCGGCGTTCGCGATCGTCCAGACGCTCAGCGGCAAGTCAGAGCCGCCGCCCAGGCACCTGGACTTCGGGCGGGCCGAACCGCAGGGGGTGTTCGTCGATTACCAGGAACCAGGAAGCGCCGACGTCGCGGCGCTCACCGGCAAGGTGACCGGCGCGGTGCTCACCCAGATCGCCGCGGAGGTGCACGAACGCCGTACGACGCCGCCGGCGATCCGCAACACGGACGGCGACCCGATGTGCCTGATCAGTGCCACCATCGCGGTCGGCGAGGGGACCGCGGCCCGGCTGGCCGCGCGGCACGACTTCGAGGTCTCCTCGGATGAGCCGGACCGGATCACCTGGTGGGGCGCGCTGATCCCGGACGACCAGCGGGACGCGATGATGGCCGAGGCGGCGGCGCAGCTGCGAGCGCAGGGCCACCAGGACATCGAGCCGAACGAGGGGCCGCAGCGCTGGGTCCGCGGCATGCTGCAGGTCGGTGACGGCCAGATCACGGCCGAGGTGAACTCGCGGCAGCGGCTGACCAGGCTGCTCGGCATACTCGACAAGGTGGGGGCCGAGCCGGTGATCACCGCGGAGAAGCGGATCGACCCGGCGCTGGACTTCGCCTGGCCCGCCGGCCAGCGCGCGTTCCAGCGCGGCGCGGCGGACGCGGCCGATGGCTGGGAGAAGTACTGGCTGGATGAGGAGGTCCCGGCGCTGGGCGGCCGCACGCCGCGGCGGGCCGCGGCCGGGCCGGAGCGCCCGCTGCTCGAGGCGATGCTGCGCCAGTTCGAGTATGAGGCCGACCTGCTCGCCGCCGGAGGCAAGGCCGGCATCGACACCGCGTGGCTGCGCGAGCAGCTCGACATGGCCGATGAGCTAGCCGGCTGACACGCGCGGTCAATCGGTCGCCGGGCCCGCGTCGTCATCGACGGGAATCACGAGCATGCCGGGAGCCACCCGACGGGTTCGCGGGCAGCTATCAGGCGCACCACCCTTCGTTCGGGAAAATTGTCTGTTTCCCGGGCGCCGGCGGTGAGGATTCTGCCGTCACCGGTACCGTCCCGGCCGCCAGGCAGAGGGGCCTCGGCGAACCTAGTGGACGTGGAACCGCCAGTCACGAGGGACGCGGCCGGCGGGGCCGGGTGTCGGCTGGTCGAGCGGGTGGTTCTCCGGCGGGGCGAGCTCCGGGCCGTAGAACGAGTCCTGGGTCTCGTAATTCCAGAACCAGTCCTCGCCCGGCTCGAAGCTCCGGATGACCGGATGCCCGGTGGACTTGGCGTGCGCGGACGCGTGCTGTGACGGCGAGCTGTCGCAGCAGCCGATGTGGCCGCACTGGGCGCACCGGCGCAGGTGGAACCACCAGCCGCCGACGGCGTCGCACTCGACGCAGCCCGTCCCGCTCGGCGGTACCGAAGGATCGACGCCCGGAATCTCCGTCATTCAGTTCTCCCTGTCCCATCCGGCGCTGTCCCGTCGGGAGCCGCATCCGCGGCGGCGCCGTCCGGTCCCTTGATCGGCAGCCGTACCCGGAACCGCGTGTCGCCGGGCGCTGACTGCACCGAGATGTCACCGTGGTGCTTGTTCACCACGATCCGCCAGCTGATGTCGAGCCCGAGCCCGGTCCCCTTCCCCACCGGCTTGGTGGTGAAGAACGGCTCGAAGATACGGTCCTTGATCTCGGGCGGCACCCCCGGCCCGGTATCACCGAACTCAACGAACACATCGTCCCGGTCAAGCCCGGTCCGCACGGTCAGCGTCCCGGCCTCGCCCATCGCGGCGACCGCGTTATCGATCAGGTTCGTCCACACCTGGTTCAGCTCGCCCGCGTACGCGGGGATCCGGGGCAGCCCCACGCGGTAGTCCTTGACCACCGTGATCCCCGGCGGGAACTTCCCCGACAGCATCAGCAGCGTGCTGTCCAGCAGTTCGTGCACGTCGACGACCTGGTACGGGGCCCGGTCCAGCTGCGAGTACTGCTTGGCCGCGCCGACCAGGGTGGAGATCCGGTTGGTGGCGTCCTCGATCTCGCCCATCAGCAGTTCGGTCTCGATGGTGTAGTACAGCCACCGCACCGTGCCCTCGAGGGTGGCGGCGTCGATCGTCGCCTCGACGTGATCGAGCCAGGCCACGTCGAGCCCGGCCGCCACGAACGCCGCGGCGAGCTCCCAGCCGTCGGCGACGCCGTGGTCCTCGAGCCAGTCGCCGATGGCGTCCTCCCGGTCGGAGGCCTCGAGCGGCTCGAGCGCCGGCGCCTTCCGCACCCGTTCGGCGGCCTCCTCCTGCAGCCCGATCACGGCCTGCAGGCTGTCCCTGTCGTACTTGCCCGAGGCGACCATGCCCAGCTTGTGCCGCATCCCCGCGACCCGCTCGCGCAGCGAGGACGTGGCGCGGACCGCGGCCGCGGCCGGGTTGTTCAGCTCGTGGGTCAGGCCGGCCGACAGCGAGCCCAGCGCGAGCAGCCGCTCGCGCTGGCCGATCGCCGCCTGGGTGTTCTTCTGGCCGAAGAACAGCCCCTCGAGCAGGTGCACCGCCATCGGGAACCAGGAGTGCATCAGCTCGGCGAAGGCGCTGGCGTCCAGCACGAAGAACCGCGAGGGCTCGGTCACCCGCATCGAGTTGTTGTAGACCTGGGGCACCGCCTCGCCGAGGTAGGCCTGGAACGCACCGGAGTACACGCCGCGCTCCGACGTCCTGCCGACCTCCACGTCGTCGGCGCCCACCCGGCGGGACAGGATGACGCTGCCCTCGAGCAGCACGTAGAAGCAGGTGGCGGGGGCGCCCTCGGAGTAGACGGGCCCGGGCTCGATCAGCTCGACGTGGCCCCGCTCGCACAGCCAGGTGAGCTGGTCGTCGGTGAGCTCCTCGAACAGGAACAGGGTGCGCAGCTCATCGATGCCGCAGTTCATCTCTATTGCCGTGGGTTCGGTCATCTCTTCTCCAGGTACCTGTGCACGAGCATGACGGCGAGCGCGCCCTCCCCGACGGCGGAGGCGACCCGCTTGGCGGAGTCCGAGCGCGCGTCCCCGGCGACGAACACCCCCGGCACGCTGGTCTCCAGGTGGTACGGCATCCGGTCAAGGTCCCAGCCGCGCGGCCGGTCAGTGCCGAGATCCGGCCCGGCGATCACGAACCCGTTGGCGTCCCGTTCCACCACGCCGTCCAGCCAGTCGCACAGTGGCGCCGCCCCGATGAACAGGAAGAGCAGCTGCGCGGGCACCGTTTCGGTGCTGCCGTCCGCGGTGTTGCGCAGCGTGAGGCGCTCCAGGTGGTCATCGCCCTCGGCGGAGATGACCTCGGTGCAGGTGCGCACCGTGATGTTCGGGATGTCCTCGATCTGCTTGATCAGGTAGTAGGACATCGACTTCTCCAGCGAGGGCCCGCGCACCAGGATCGTCACCGACTTGGCGTGCCGCGCCAGGTAGACCGCCGCCTGCCCGGCCGAGTTGGCGCCGCCGACGACGTAGATGTCCTGCCCCAGGCAGGCCGAGGCCTCGGTGAGCGCGGACCCGTAGTAGACCCCGCGCCCGGTCATCTCCTCGATGCCCGGTGCGTCGAGCCGCCGGTAGGACACGCCGGTGGCCAGGATGACCGTGTGCGCGTCGATCGAGGTGCCGTCGTCGAAGGTGACCCGGCGGGCCGAGCCGCACACCTCCAGGCCCACCACGTTCCGCGTGGTGAGCACCTCCGCGCCGAACTTCGTCGCCTGCCGGCGCGCCCGGTCGGTCAGCTGCGCCCCCGATACCCCGTCGGGAAAGCCCAGGTAGTTCTCGATCCGCGAGCTCTGCCCCGCCTGGCCGCCGGTCGCGAGCCGCTCGAGGAGCACGGTGCGCAGCCCCTCAGAGGCGCCGTACACGGCGGCGCCGAGCCCGGCGGGGCCGCCGCCGATCACGATGAGGTCGTAGAAGTCCTTCGACGGCGTGGTCGCCAGCCCGACCTTGGCCGCGAGTTCCGCGTCGGTGGGCTCGATCAGAGGCTCGCCGTCCGGGGTGATCACCACCGGCAGCGAGTGCCCGTCCGCGCCCGCGGCCTCGAGCAGCCGGAGCCCCTCAGGCTCGTCGGAGGCGTACCACCGGTACGGCACCTGGTTGCGGGCCAGGAACTCGCGGACTTCCGACGACCGTGCCGACCAGTGGTGCCCGACCACCTTGGTCTCGGGCACCGGCCGGTGATCGGAGGCCAGCCACGCGTCGATCATCGCGTCCACCACCGGATAGAGCTTCTCCTCCGGCGGATCCCACGGCTTGAGCAGGTAGTAGTCGAGGTCGACGACGTTGATCGCGTCGATCGCCGCGCCGGTGTCCGCGTACGCGGTCAGCAGCACCCGCCTGGCCCCCGGGTAGATGTCCATCGCGCGCTCGAGGAACTCGATCCCGTTGAGCTCGGGCATCCGGTAGTCGGCCAGGATGACCGCGACCAGATCGCCGCGCAGCTTCATCTGCCGCAGCGCCTCGAGCGCCGCAGACGCCGACTCGGCCCGCACGATCCGGTGCCGCTCCCCGTAGCGCCGCCGCAGGTCCCTGGCCACCGCGCGGGACACCCCCGGGTCGTCGTCCACGGTGAGGATCGCGGTACGGATCGCCTCGTCCTGCTCGGTCATACCGACATACTAAGTTCGTTGTGATGCAGGCCCCGTTCGGGTGCCCGAGGAAGCTGCCCTGGTCTTTTTTGACCGAACGGGCCGTGGTGCGTGCGTTGTTGCCGTTGCTTGTCCGCCGGGGCTATGCGCCTTGGCTGCCGATGGTGAAGACTAGGACCGATCACGCCGAAGGAGGACGGAATGGCACAGGACCCCGAGTCGGACTTCGACACCCTCGGCCACGAGGAAGCGACCGACGAACTGGGCACAGAGGCCGGCACCGACGAGCTCGGTCCCGAGGCGGGCGGCACGGACATCCTAGGTCCGGAGGCGGGCGGCACCGACGAGCTCGGTCCCGAGGCCGGCGGCACCGACATCCTCAGCCCTCCGTGACGAGTTCTTGATCACACTAGCCTCACTGGTCTCATATATACCAATTAGACTAATGGCGACACGAACTGAAAAGTCAGAAGACGAGGATCTCGTCGGTCTCTGGTTCCGGTGATCCGCGAGGGTTTCAAGCGGGTTGCGATTTGGTATTGGTGCAGAGACGGTATCTGGTCGTGTTGCTGTGGTGACAGCTTTGTCCTAATTGACCAACGATCCTGCGTCAGTGTGCGTAACACCTCGGCGCTAACATAGTGAGCCTGGTAGCGTTTCCTAGGTTCGATTATGCTGTGGGGGGACGCGCGTAAAAACGCGTCCGCTAATGGCTTGCCTGCTGGACCTGGGGGGACACAGGGCAGGTCCTAGGAGGCTGTCGTGACGCAGACGGTCCAGTTGGCAAACGGGCGCAGCGTTGCTGTGGATCGTTTGGGCGGCGGAGCGGTGCCGGTCTTCCTGCTGCACGGGACGCCGGGTAGCCGCAGCGGCCCAGTGCCGCGGGCGAGCGTCCTGTACCGCCTAGGTGTCGAACTCGTATGTTACGACCGTCCGGGATACGGCCAGTCGTCACGAGCTAAGGGACGATCGGTCGCCGATGCCGCCTCGGATGTGAGCGCTATTGCCGACGAACTGGGCCTGGAGCAGTTCTGCGTCGTCGGCCGATCCGGGGGCGGGCCGCATGCCCTTGCCTGCGCCGCGCTGCTCCCGGATCGTGTGCTGAGTGCGGCCATCCTGGTCAGCCTCGCTCCGATGGACGCTCAAGGCCTTAACTGGTATGAGGGCATGACCCAGTCAAACATTGATGAGTACGGCAAGGCCAGCTCAGCCTCGGTCACCGAAGACCTGGCTATGCGGGCGGAGCGGATTCGTGCCGATCCGGAGAATATGATCGACTCCCTGCTTCCCGTGCTGACCGGCCCGGACAAGAGGATCGTGGACGATGCCGCCATCCGGCGGCAGCTCATTGATACGTATGCGGAAGCGTGCCGGAACGGGGCATACGGCTGGATTGACGACGTGCTGGCCTTCAGGCGTTCCTGGGAGTTCCAGCTGTCAGATATCAAGGTCCCGGTGCTTTTCTGGCATGGCGCGGAGGACGTGTTCTCCCCGGTTGCCCACACGCAATGGCTTGCCCGCCAGATGCCGAACGCTACCGTGGAAGTACACGTCCAACAGGGCGCGGCCCATTTCGACGCGGTAGAGGTCCTGCCGAGCGTGCTGGCGCGCGTCCAGCACGCCGCGTCTCAGAACGGCTGCGGATCGAGCGCGCGCATCAGCCTGCGTTCTCCGCGCAGCGTGCCGATGTTCGGGTGATCTGCCCCGATCCGCTCCGCGAGCCGGTCGATCACCTGGGTCCGTTCGGCCGATACGTTGTCGCCGCGCTGCAGCCTGGTGAGCAGAAGGTTTGCCTCGCAGCGCAGCGTGTCAGGATGGCTGTCGCCGAGCGCCTTGGTTAGAGCCTTTACCGTCTGATCTTCCACCTGCTCCGCCTCCTCCAACCTGTCTTCGTCGGCCAGCAGGCTTCCTTGGACCATCGCCGCCGCAAGCGTATAGGGGTGCTGGGCGCCGAGCGTAGGCTCAAGCCCGCTCAGCGCGGCGGCGATGGTATCCATCGCCTGAGCCTGCTCGGACTGCAGCCGCAGTGCCGACGCGAGGTTCACCAGGCACACCAGGGAGTGCGGGTGGCTCGGACCGAGACGTTGCTCATACTCCGCGAGCACGTCGCGGATGCCAGCCTCCGCCTCGGCGAACCGGTCGAGAGACAGCAGGTTCGCCGAGTGGCTGAGGCTGCAGGCCAGCGAGGCACCGTGTGACTCGCCGAACCTCGAGGTGAGCATGCCGAGTGCGGCCTCGAATTCAGGCTCTGCCATTTCCGGCTGCCCGGCGCTGCGCAGGGCGATGCCAAGGAGCACCTGCGCGTCCAGCGTCGCGAGCGAGTCGGCGCCGAGGGCGTGCACACATGCCCGCCGGATCTCCTGTATGCGTACCACCGCCTCCGCATAGTCGCCGGCCTCAAGGAGGTCGCGGGCGACATTGCGAGCCGCCAGCAGCGTCGACGGATGCTGCGTCCCTAGTGCCAACCGGAAGCGCTCAAGCGCCTCAGCGTCCAGCTCCATGGCCGCGGCCACATCGCCCGTGACCCGGAACGAGACGGCCAGGTTGTTGGCGGCCGCCAAGGTCCGGAGGTGATCCTCACCGTAAAGCTCGGTCCACGCGGCGTAGGTCTGCTTGTCCATGTCCAGCGCTTCGCGATAGCTGCCAAGCCCGCGCAGGTCTCCGGCATAGCTGGCCCTCGTCATCAGCGTGTGCGGATGGTCCGCGCCGAGAAAGTTCGTCTGCTCGGACAGCACATCTTTGTCAAGGTCCCAGGCTTCGGTGAACCTTGACTGGGAACGCAGGACGTTGGCCAGGTTGAACTTCAGCTGCAGCAGTTGCCTGCGCAGCGATTGCTCCATCTCCGCGTCAGGCTTGGCGTCGAGCATCACGTCCCAGCGGCGTACCGCCTCGGCCGCCTCGTCACGGGCCCGGTCCAGGTCACTGAACACCCACAGATACCGTATCCGGTCGATGATGAGCTGGCGGACCGTCTCCTGGTCAGACGAGACCACCTCGGCCGAGGGCAGGTGCGGCCAGAGCAGCTGGTAGCGGCTCCAGACTGCGGGGTTATCGACGTCACGCCTCGGGCGCATGGCGACCAGGATGCGCTGCACGTCCCGCCGCGCCGAAACGAGGTCCTCCGCCGTCATCCGGCCACGCACAACCGCCTGCACGAGCCGGTGGACCTGGATCTGGTTCGCGTTAGGGTCCAGCTTGATCAGGGCCAGCTTGTTGATCTGCTGGACCACCCGTCCCATCACCATGGGTTCTGAGAGCGCCGGGTCGAAGGGTTCGAGCATCCTGGGCACGACCGGGCTGTTGTAGATGATGTCCAGGGCGATAGCCGGTGCCATGACCGAGAACAGCTCAAGCAGTCGCATCGCCGCAGGCGAGCGCTCCTGCAGCAGGTTCAACGACGGATCCCAGGCCGCCGACACCAGGCGAGGGTAGTCGGCCAGCTCGCTGAGGGACAGCTGCCGCGACGGTTCGATGTCAAGCTCGCGCAGATAACGGGAGACGGGATACCGGGTGCTGCCCAGCCACGCGGCTGCGGCCGCCACGGCGAGGGGCAGGTTCCCCACGGCCTCGGCCACCTGGGCGGCCTCGTCGGCTGTGAGCGAGGGCGCGACCTGAAGCAAGTGGGCGACGCTCTCCTCGCGTTTGAACAGCTCTATGGGAAGCAGCCGCGCGTGGTGTTCCCAGTCGCGTTCCTGCGAGGTGACCAGGATGTGGCCTCCGCCCTTGGGCATGAAGGGCAGCACTGCCTTGACATCTTCGGCGTTGTCGTAGACCAGCAGCCACCGGAGCCGCTGCGTATTCTGGCCGAGCACGGTGAGCGCCAGTTCGGCCCGTTCCGCCACGGTCGCCCCGGCGGGCGGGCTGACGCCGAAGTGCTTCTCCATCTGCGTCTCCAAGACGGACAGGGAGACGTCGATGAACTGCGGCTGGCCGGACTCCAGCCACCACACCAGGTCGTAGTCGGCGTAGAAGCGGTGCACGTATTCCAGCGCGACCTGGGTTTTGCCGATGCCGCCAAGACCGTGCAAGGCGATGGGCTTGGCCATGGCCGTGCCGTATGTTCGCAGCTGTTCCCTCAGATCCCTGAGGTCTTCTTCTCGCCCGGTGAAATGATCGTTGCGCGCGATCACCTGCAGGATGGCCGGTTCCGTACCCGGGTAGCGGCTGCCTGGCAAGCGGTCGCTGTCAGCGGCGAGGGGGAGATCGACCAGCTTCCGCAACCGGCTCACGGCTTCCGCTACCGGCACGCCGACCAGGACCGCCGATGACGCGGCGGAAAATTCGCTGAGTGGCGGTGTCGCCGTCACGTACACGGCGAGGCTGGGCCGCGAGGGCGGCGCCAGGTCCGGCTGTCCGCTTGCCTGGCCGCGTCGGCGCGCCACGTAGGACGCGGACACCACGGTGAGGGTGCGCGGTGGCACTAGGTCGCCCGCTTCTCTACGCGCTGGCCAGACGATGCGCTGCTCGGTGACGGCGAAGCCACCGTCACCGAGGACGGCGCCGATCCACTCGGCCCAGATCTGATCCTCGGGGAGGAACTTGACGGTGATCTGGTTGGCCTCTTGCGGTGGCCGCCGGACGAACAACTGCCTGGTCCGGTTCCGCAGGTCCTCGTCCATGGGGCGCAACTTGGTCACCGCGCCATCGGTGATGTATCCCGCGAGGCGCTCGAACGATGACAGCATCGACGACGGCGAGCCTGGTGCGTCGCCGAATACCGCCAGCATCTCCTCGAACGCGTAGAACGGCTGGTAAGGGACCTCGACCGTGGCCCAGTACTCCTTCCGATCCGCCTCGGACATGCCCACGGGAAGACCGGCGAACAATCGCCGCGCGAACGCACGGCCGGCCTCGACTCGTTCCTTTTCCCCCAATTCCACCCGCATGGGCACGGGCAGTATCCGGATTGACCGACTCCGGTACTGGTCTGCGATCACCGCTGCTTTCTGGGCGGCCCCCTCTATGTTCTGGGTGGACAGGGCGAAGCAGTCGACCAGGATGTCCGGTAGGTGCTCGGTACAGATATCCGCGATGTCGCCGAACCCGGTACGGCTGTCGATGAGCACGTAGTCGTAGTGTCGCCTCATGTCCTCGCGTATGGCGTCCAGGAACTTGCCGCCCTTGAGCTTGTCATAGAAGTCATCCCAGGTCAGCGTGCCAAGCGTGGCCATGTAATTCCGGTCCTGCTTGCCCGGCGAGAGGAAGGCAAGGGTGCCGTTGTCGGGAAATGGCCACTTTACGGAGAGGGCGTAACGCTGGACCCTGGCACGCTCGGTTATGTGCTTCTCGCGTGCCTTGTCGTCGCTTCTGGCCGCCACCCTTTCGTAGTCGAGGATCAGGTCGATGATCCCCGGCGCGTTGCTTCCCGAAGGTTCGAGGAACGGGGAAAGGAACCTATACAGGCCCGGCGACTCCAGATCCCAGTCGGCCACCAGGACGCGGTGTCCGTTCGCCGCCAAGATCCACGCGACGTTGGCAAGCGCCATCGTCCGCCCGGTTCCGCCCTTGTAGGAGTAGAACGTGATAATACGACCGTTGCGCGGCCCTTCCTGCTGGTCAGACATCGGGCCTCCCGTTGGCAGAACCATCCTTGGCTCGGTACTCCTCCTGCTGCGACGGCGGGGTCGGCCTCGGGGCGTCATCGTGGTCTCCCAGCCGGGACCTGGAACCAGTCTCGGCACTGGAAGGCTGGATCGGGCCATGCCGAATGTACTCCCGTTCCGCCTGGGCTACCAGGAAGGGCATGAGATTGACGAATTCTCGTAGCGATGCGACGCCCTCGGTGCCTCGGCGGGCCGGTTCAGATTGGGATATTCTCGATACTTCGAGAATAACCCTGACCTGCCTGGCCAAGTTCTCGGCGCGCGAGTTGGTGACCACGACGGGCAGCATCCAGGGGTGCAGGTGCCTGGCGAACGTCCGGAATGTATTCAGTCCGCCGTGGTCGGCGATATACCACGGGTCGATAAGTACCACGCCCGGTTCGCCGACCCCGTCCCTGGCTTTCTCGATGTCGATCACGTCTACGGCGAAGCCGAGCTGTTCGGCCTTTACCTGGGCGTACTCGGCGAGCGACAGTTGCTGTGCGTCGAACGGCCGCCAGGCCCTGGCGGCCGTACCGTAGGTCTCGCTGCCCGCGCCTTCCGGCAGGTCAGGTGCCGCCGGGGCGGCGACCACTATCGCGAAGGCGGCCAGGTTGGCATCATGGCTGAACTTGCTTTCCGCTTGGTCGATGTCCACTGACGACGGTCCCACTGGCATTTCTGCTGCCCGTTCCACCACGCGCGCCGCCAGTTGGCGGACGATCATCTCGTACCAGGGGCGGTACGGGGTGAGGCGTAGCAGGGCCCGCAGCCCGTTCTCACGGTAGGCGACCGCTGCGACCTCTGGGGCAAGGTCAAGCGCTTCTTGCAGCCCCTCTGGCCGCTGGTTCGCTGGCAGCGGAATCCACAGCACGGGTGTGAACCGGCGTAGCGGATCGGAGATCCTGGCCGATTTCATCCGCCGCTCGAAGCAGGCCCATTCTCGCCCGGGCCAGGATCGGGTGAGGTAATCCGGGGAGAGGAGGGGCACGAACACTTGGGCCGTGCCGAGGGCCCGGGAGATGTCAGTTTTCCAGTTCGAGTTGACTGGGAGTTCTTGATCGAAGAATCCCGGCTTCGGCGGCGGCGGCGACGCGCTGTTCCGCACCGCCTTGGTCAAATCCTTAAAGAACGTCTGGACCCACTCGTCAGGAGGATCGGTAATGTCCTCGATCAGCGTTCCGTCCAGCGGCGGGAAATGAGCATAGCTAAGAAAGAAATAGTTGCCGTGCGCCGCATTACCGTTCCGCTCGTCAGTGGCTTCGCTCATGACTGGTTCTCCTGGAAAGCGTCGCGCAGCTCGTTTTCGCGCAGCGTGCGCTGTTCGAGCGTATTGTTGTCGTGGTGACGGCGAGCGATTTCCTGGGCTAGGCGCCATACTACCCATCGGTAGGGGACTGTTCGCATCAGCCAGATAAGTCCGGAAACTCCGTTCTGCTCGTATTCCGCTTGGGCATCGACGTCGGGTAGGTCACCCGGCGAGAAACGCTGTACCTTTGTGATAACTGTCGGGGCGCGTTCTTCAGAGAAGGGCGCCCAGATGACCGGGATGATCGCACCGCTTGTGCCTTCTCTCTGAGAGAACGCATGCCACTCCATGCCGCACCAGTAACTGGTGGTGTAGGGGACGCACAACAGCGGCACGAAGACATCGCAGGTACCGATGGCGTGTAGCAGTTCCTCGGTCCAGCGCTGGCCGGGGCGTATGGACCTATCCATGAAGCCTGGATCCGCCCCCGGTCGTCTGCTGACCAGTTCCGCGACATGCCAGGAAAGGTCGTTGAAAAATGTGATGACCTTACGATCCGGCTCCTGCAGCTGAGGATTCGGGCCGGCCAGGGTCGTCCTGGCGTAGCTGAGAAAGAACAACGGATGAACCTGGTCGGCGTTCGTCATACGATCGCTCCGCGTTGCCGGAGTGAATCACGCGCCGGGCTTAGCACGGCAAGAAGTGCCCGCATGTGTTTCGCTCTGGTCATGGGCCGCCGCCCTCCGCCGCCACAGCCATGCCAGCGACGAAGCGCTCGCCGTCGCGGGTCAGGGCGCCGGTAGCCGACAACGCCTCCGCGACCCCGCAGACCCATGACCGTATCCGCAGGTACCGGTCACGATTGGCCTGGCCTCGGGAGCCATGCCAGTGGGTGAGGGCGAGGAAGGCGTAGGTCCCGTGCAGCGCGCCCTCCACCGGTCGCGGGTCCTCCCGCCAGGGCACCTGCAGCCGCCCCTCGTAGGCCGGGTCGAACAGTTGGTAGAGGTCCATGAGCACGTTGAGCTTGACGTGCTGAAATTCGTGCAATAGCAGCGTCGTGAGCTCCTCGGCTCGGCTGGATTTGCCTGGCAGCCCGGCCGCGATCGCGCCGAATGCTCGACGAGATGTGGCGCTTCGGGTATGGGCCACGGCGGGCTGCACGGGAACGATCGCACGTAGACCTGCGCCGAGCGCCTCGGCATAGGCCGGGACATGCTCGGTCAGCTGTTTCCCGGCGACGGCAAGGCCGTGCTGCCACGCGAGCCAGTCGGCCTCCGGCAGCCGTCCGGTCGCGGGCCAGTCCTGACAATCGCGGAACGGGTCAAGATCTTCCACGTCCAGCCTCGAGAAGGGCGAGCCGGTTACGAACCGGGTGGCGAGCCAGCGGCCGCCGTGGCGCGCTACCGCCCGGCCGTCGCCTGCCAACGACACCACCTCTGTCCTGCCGTTCCCGGTGCCAACGGCAATGGCCCCGGTCCCTGGCAGGTGCAGCAAACCTTCCCGCACGGGCAGCGGTAGCTCGGCCTCGACACCCGCCCGGATCGCCGCCGACGCGGCCAGCCCCGCCAGGTGGGCGCCATCCATGTTCGCGTCGGCGCCGGCGGGGGGGCGCAGGCACTGCACTGCCCACGCGTAGGTATAGGGAAGAGCCAGGATTTCCTGCACGACGTCCGGCCGCTCAGCTTGCAGTGCGCACAGCAGGGCCCAACCCTCGGCTGCCGCCGTGCGAAGTTCTGCGTCTTGTCGGTTCGCTTGGCTTGAGGCCACGGCGGCGACCAGGGAGCAGGCCTCCGAGAGCCGTACTTCGGCCAGCGCGCCGACGGCGCTCACGTCGCCTGGACCGAGAGCAAAGCTGTCGAAGGCGCCAGCAGGAAGCGCGTGTACTGCCCGCGCCTTGGAACTCGCGGGCGCGATCGGCGCTTGGCTGTCCCGGGCCGCTTCCGAAGCGAGCATCCCGCTGATAAACGTCTTGAGGTCCGGGCAGTAGACCGATGGATTATCGAATCCGCTTCCCGGGCGGTAGCGGTGTGCGTATAGGCCGCCGCCGCAGACATGACCCACAGGACAGGCGCGGCAGGTGGCGCACAGTCCCATCAGACCACCCTGCCGTGCGGCGATCGCCGGGTGACCCGCCACCTCGTCGACCGGATGGGAGAACACGTTCATTCCGGTCCACGGCGCTCCCTGGTAGGCGGTCTTCATCGAATCTGGCTGTTCCCAGCTGCCGTCGGTGTCGATGACCAGCAGGTCCACCGGATCAATACCGATCGCCTCGGTAAAGCTGTGTCCGCCCTTGGCCGCGGACAGCACCGATCCGAACAGGCGGATGGGCACGCGGCGGCCGTCGCGGACCCAGAGCCGGTAGACCTGCATGAGCCAGTCCGCGTAAGGGCTATCAGCTCCGGCCGGGCGATCCGGTGGGTGTGCCCATGTTGCATGCGGCAGCAGCAGGTCGAGGTTCGGCGGCGCCTCGTCGGCGAGCGCCCGGTACACCGTAGTCGGGTCGTTGGCGAGATCGATCGTGCACAGGATGCCCGCGTACAGGTGCCGATATCTGGGCTGCCTGAGCAGGGCGAGCGCGTCCAGCGCCTGAGTGTAGCTGCTCCTGCCGTCGGCGTATCTGCGGTGCTTGTCATTAGCGGCCCGGTCGCCGTCCAAAGACACGCCGACCTTGACGCCGTAATGGCCGAATAGGTCGCACCACCGGGCATCGAGACGCATCCCATTGGTATGAATGCGGAGGTCGATTGCGGTTACCGGGGTAATTCGCGCGATGACAGCGTCCAGCACCGCGCGCATCCCGGGTCGGCCCAACAGCAGCGGTTCACCGCCGTGCAGAACCACGCTCACTTCGGCCAGGTCGTGCCTGGCAGCATGCTCAGCTATCCGCTGGGCCGCGGCGTCTACCGTGGTCAGAGAGATAGCCCGCGGCCTGCCGCGCCAGCTCTGGTCGGCGTGCTCGTAGACATAGCAGTGATCGCATGCGAGGTCGCAACGGCTGTGAACCTTAAGCACATATTGCGAGATCGCCCCCCGGCCTGACATGAGATGCAGCTCAGATAGAGGAGTTGAACTTCGCTACGTTAACCCGTGAGGGCTCGTCCATCCGGTCCAGGATCTTGCTCACCATGCCGAAAACATCGACGTCCGACGTGAGCATCTCTAGTGGCATGGAGCGTACATCGAAGATGGCCGTAGCTGCGGGTTCGATTCCGGTTACGGGCTGCGGGGTGGATCCGGCTCTCTCCACGGCAATTTCCTCCGAACGGCTGCGGTATTGCCTATGTCTCAGGCTAGGCTAGGTGTGCTCCGTTGTCAGTATGCTCTCGCCGAGCTCACATCACGGACTGCTCGCGTGGTCATGCTCCGTAGTCAATCGGTGCACATCAATTGCCCTGCGTACCTCTAGACGCACCCCTGCGTCAGATGATCCATGCGTTCGGACCTTGGATCATGCGTCCTAATCGGCACACCTGCGGGACGCCCTCCGTGCCTCATCCTCATTGCCGTCCATGGTCGACAGGCGTCGATAAGTAATTCAGCCTAGTGGCGGTAGAAGTGTGGCCCCTTGCGTTCCGCGGGCTTAGTCAAATGACCTTCTCAAGCCGAGGCTTAACCTCATACAGTATGGTTAACTGCCGCTTCAGGCATGGAGAGCGGGGGAGCCCGGTGGACGGTGACTTCTCAGGGACAGCGGCTGCCGCACCCTATTTTTTCCTGAGCTATGCACACACTCCACGGCTGGCAGGCGAATCGGGTAACCCAGATATCTGGGTTGTGAATCTTTTCAGGGATCTCTGTTCGGATATCATGCAACTCACCAACCTGCCGCCAGGTGCCAGGCCAGGTTTCATGGACCGAGAGTTGCGGACCGGAAGTGACTGGCCCTCGCGGTTGGCTAAGGCGCTGGCGACATGCCGAGTTTTCGTTCCACTCTACTCCAGGCGTTACTTCGACAGCGAGAACTGCGGCAAGGAATGGTTCGCATTTTCGCGGCGCGCGCTCAACCATGCCGCCAGGAATACAGGCCCGGCCGAGGCGATCGTCCCCGCACTGTGGGTGCCTGTACCTCCAGCCCAGCTTCCTGAAGCGGCCAGATCCATTCAATTTGACCATGCCGAACTCGGAGACCGCTACGGTACACACGGCTTCTATGGCATCATCAAGCTCAGCCGGTACCGTGGCGATTACGAAGAAGCCGTCTACGAACTAGCCCGGCGGATCGTTGAGGTGGCTCAGAGCACTCGTATCAAACCCGAGGAACCTGCTCCCTACGATTCTCTTGAAAGCGCATTCGGAACTGCCGATCAGCCTAAACCTGGTCAGCGCAGGCTGCGGATAACGATCGTCGCGCCGCGGGCCTCGGATCTCCCTGGCGGGCGCGGTAGCTACCACTACGGCCGGATCGCGCGCGACTGGAATCCGTACCGTCCCGAGTCTATACGATCTCTGGCGGATCATGCTGCCGACCTTGCGCGTAATTTGGACTACTGGCCAGATGTCGGAGACTTGGATGAGCACCTGCCTGCCCTCCTTGCCAGTGAGCGGACCTCCGAACCGGGAGTCCTGCTGGTCGATGCCTGGGAAACGATGCGAGCGGACCGCCGGGAGAAATTGCGACGGATTGATGCACTTGGTAAACCTTGGATTAAGGTCTTGGTGCCGTGGAATTACCAAGACACCGAGACTATCGATGCGGGGGCAGAGCTTAAGAAGAGCATTGAGACAGCGCTCAGCGAAAAGCTGGCCGCTATTCGCGTTGACTGCAAGGCCGCTGCCGATGGCGTGGCTAGCCTTGCCGAATTCGGCATTGTGCTGCCAATGGTAGTACGGGCGGCGGCCAGGCAGTATCTAAAGCACACAGATGTATATCCGCCGGGCGGCCCCTTTTTCGAGCGGCCTCGCCTGGCCGGTCCGGTAACAGAAGCGTTCCATTCGGAGCATCCAGCATGAATGACAGCGACGGTGGCCAAATAATCACCTTCTACTCCTATAAGGGCGGAACGGGCCGGACTATGGCGCTTGCCAACGTCGCATGGATCCTTGCGAGTAATGGGCTGAAGGTCCTTATAATGGATTGGGATCTCGATTCGCCGGGACTGCACAAATTCTTTCACCCGTTCCTGGATTCAGCCAAGATCTCGGCTACCGCTGGCATAATCGAACTGGTCACCAATTACGCTTGGGCGGCCACTCGGGCCGAGGCGCGGCCAACTGACTGGCACCGTGAATATGCACAGATACTGCCTTATGCCGTATCAGTGGCCTGGGCCGAATTTCCGGAAGATGGGACCCTGGACTTTGTCTCCGCCGGCCGCCAGAATCATGATTATTCTGCCGCTGTGGCATCGTTTGACTGGGATAACTTCTATGAACGACTCGGCGGCGGCCAGTTCTTGGATGCCTTGCGCGCGGATATGAGACAGCATTACGACTATGTCCTCATCGATAGTCGCACCGGCTTGAGTGACACAGCAGATATCTGCACAGTCCATTTTCCCGACGTCCTCGTCGACTGTTTTACCCTGAGTGATCAGAATATAGAGGGAGCTGCTGCGGTGGCGCGGCACATCCACGAGCGTTACTGCTACCGCAATATTAGGATTCTTCCCGTCCCGATGCGTATCGACGACGCAGAGAAAGAAAAGCTGGATGCTGGCCGCTCCCTGGCCAGGGCAGAGTTTGATCGCTTTCCCCAGGGCCTCAGCGAAGAGGAAGCCGATCAATACTGGAGCTCTGTCGAGATTCCGTATAAACCGTTCTACGCCTTCGAGGAGATTCTCGCCGCCTTTGGCGACGCGCCGGGGTCGCCTCTCTCCCTATTGGCCGCCTACGAGCGCCTGGCCAGCGTCATCACGCAGGGTCGCGTGCGCTCCCTGCCCAGGCTCGATGAGGACCTGAGGGTGGCGTATCGGCATGCGTTTACGCGGCGCCGCCTTACCCGGCGCGCCGATATCCATCTCAGCTACGCTCCGGAAGACCGGATGTGGGCCGACTGGATCGCCTCGGTGCTCGGCCGGGCCGGATTTCGTGTTCTGCCGCACGGCACGAGTGCCGTCGGCAGCATCGCCCAGGCTGAGGCGCGGCGAGGCGCCGTGTCGGCAGGCCGAACGATTGCCGTGCTGTCCGGCGCGTATATGCGATCCCCGCACGCTGCCGGGGTGTGGCAGGCTATGGCGGCCGCCGACCCGGCCGGTACGCGCAGGCAACTTGTCCCGGTCCGAGTGGACGAGGTGCGGGTAGTTCCGCCATTCAGCGACCGAACGTCGGTGGACTTGGGCCGGCTGGATGAGGGTCAGGCTGTGGAAGCATTGCTACGGGAGTTTGGCCGCACGGCCAATCTACCTGAGCATCCTGCTGGTCCTTGGTCGCCAGAACCACGTTGGCCGCGGACTGTACCTCACGTCTGGAACGTACCTACCCGCAACGCCGCGTTTACCGGACGAAATACCGTCCTTGAGAAGCTGCGTGATCAGCTAGTCGGGACCAGCAGGGCCGTGGTGTTGCCGCAGGCTCTCTACGGGCTCGGCGGTGTGGGGAAAACGCAGGTCGCGCTTGAGTACGCGCACAGGTATATGGCGAACTACGACGTGGTGTGGTGGATCTCGGCTGAGCAGCCGGAGCTTGTCAACCCGGCCCTGGCTGAGCTGGCATGGCGGCTGGGAATCCGCATTGGGACTAGCGTTACGGACGCCGCTCAAGCAGCGCGCGAAGCCCTGCGTCGCGGTACGCCTTATGACCACTGGCTTCTCATCTTCGACAACGCGGACGATCCAAGAGAACTTGAGGCTTTCTTGCCGGGCGGCCTGGGACACGTCCTGGTGACGTCAAGGAATCCGGTGTGGTCCCGCGTGGCAGATCCGTTGGAAATTGACGTCTTCACCCGCGGAGAAAGCGTCGATCACCTGCTGCGTCGGGTCCCGCAGCTCACCGAGGGAGAGGCGGACAGGGTTGCCGAGGCTCTTGGTGATCTTCCGCTGGCGATCGAGCAGGCAGGCGGGTGGCTTGAGGAAACGGGAATGTCGGCCGGTGCCTACGTGGATCTGCTGCGGAGGCAACCGACCAGCGTTCTGGAGCTGAACCAGCCATCTGACTACCCCAGGCCTGTCGCGCTGACCTGGCGCCTGTCGTTCGATCGGCTCCGCACGCAGTCTCCCGCCGCTGCGCGACTACTTGAGCTCTGCGCCTTCTTTGCCCCCGAGCCCATCTCTCTTTCGCTGCTCTACAGCGACGAGATGATCCGCGCTCTGGTCCCTCTGGACGACCGGCTGAAAGAGAAGGTCGTTCTCGGTCAGCTGATCCGAGAAATAGCGCGCTTCGCGCTGGCGAAGGTAGACCAGGGAAGCAACACAATTCAGCTGCACAGGCTAATTCAGGTAGTCATCCGTGCTCAGCTCAAGACGCGGGAGGAGCAAGAATCCGCTTTCCACCAGGTACATCGCGTTCTTGTTGAGGCCAGGCCCAGGCACGGAGATACCGGTACCCCAGAGAACTGGCCACGATATGATTTGATCTGGCCACACCTGGGTCCTTCGGAGGCAGATAAATGTGACGCCGAGGAGACTCGTCAACTACTCATAGACAGGGTGCGCTATCTATGGATCCGCAGTCAGTTCGACTCGGCGTTGGAGTTCGGCCGCGCGCTGGAAGAAGGATGGCGGGATAGGTTCGGCAACGACAGGCAGACCCTGTATTTGTGTTCTCAACTGGCCAACGTGCTTCGTTCGCAGGGCCGCTACGCCGAAGCGCTCAGTGTGGACTCGGATGTTCTGACCGAGCAGCAGGAGGTACTGACCGATCGGCACCCGCATTCCCTGCAAACCGCTGGCGGGCTCGCTGCCGATCTGCGCGGCCTCGGTCAATTCCGTGAGGCACTCGCGATGGATAGAGAAACCTATGAACGCTTCAAGGAGTTGTTTGGCGAAGATCATCCGAGTACGCTCTCCGCCGCCAACAACCTCGCCGTCGACCTGCGTCTGGTCGGCGACTGCTTCGCGGCCCATGAGTTCGATCAAGATACCCTGAACCGGCGGCAGGCTGTGCTGCGGCCCGATCATCCGTACACGCTTTACTCCGCTGCGAACCTGGCCAGGGACATGCGCGAGGTCGGGGAGTATGCCGCTTCGGTCGAACTGCTGCGGGTTACGTACCTGCGATATGTTGAGGTGCTTGGTGAAGATTCCGCCGACACCCTGCGCACAGCGAAAAGCCTGGCCGTATCGCTCCGCAAGATCGGGGAGCTTGAGGAAGCATACCGTCTGACCAAGGCCACCCGTGAGCGATATCTGCAACATTATTCCGGTGATTCGCCGGATGCTCTCGCATGCACGCTTAACCTCGCTTGCGACCTGTCCGCATTGGGTGAGAAATCCGCCGCACGTGATCTGGCGCTGAATGTGATGGAGGCGTATGAACGCGGCCTCGGCCCAGATCATCCGTATACTCTGGTCGCAGCCAATAATCTATCCACTTACTTGCGTGGAACGGATAGCCTGCACGAGGCCGACACGCTCGCCAGACGCACACTCGACGCATTCCATCAGAAGCTCGGCGAGGACCATCCATTCACCTTGTCGTGCGCAATCAACCTGGCCAATTGCCTGAGCGACCTACGACACTTCGAGGAGGCCGAGGTGCTTGAGCGGAAAACGCACTTGAAGCTAACTGAGGTACTCGGAGCGCGCCATCCGGACACACTAATCTGCGAGGCGAATCTGTCGGTTACCATCTACGAGAGCGGACGAACGGACGAGGCAAGGCGAATTCAGCAGCGGGTACTCGGCGCCTTGGCTACGCTTCTCGGGGAAAACCACTTCAGTATCGGTGCCGTCCAGCAGTGGCGACTACATAACAGAGATCTCGAGCCACAGCCCATCTGAGTTGACGCGATGGCGAATCGAACGTGCCCTATGCAGACGATCACGTCGGCCGTGGTCGCCCGGACAATCATGTCCGGATCCGTCACTATAGACGAACTGCTCGTGTTCCGCAGAACCTGACCGTAGGCTCGAAGGCACCATGACTGTGACCGCCCAAGACCTAGACGATGCGATCTCTTGCGTGATGAGCGGGCTGCTGCCGATCACGGACCGAGACTGGTCGGTGCCGGCGGGCACGCTGGAGTGGGACTGCTGGCATACCGCTGAACACATCGGTGATTGCCTGCTGTCCTACGCCTGGCAGCTTGCGGTACAGCCCACCGCGCGGTACGTGCGGGCTGTTGCCTCCGCAGAAAAGGACGCATCCCCGGCTGAGGTATTGGAGTTCGCCGTGACGGGCGGCCGCATCCTGGCCTCGATGGTCCGCACCTCGCCTCCACACGTGCGCGCCTTTCACCCGACCGGGATGGCCGACCCAGAGGGTTTTGCCGCGCTGGGCTGCAACGAGGCGCTCCTGCACGGCAACGACATCGCCGCGGGCTTCGGCCGTAGCCTCGACCCGCCGCGCGATGTGTGCCGCCGCGTCTTCCTCCGCATGTTCCCGCATGCCCCCGCCGACCTGGCCGACGCCGACCCCTGGGCGGCGCTCCGCTGGGCGGGTGGCCGTACCGACCTGCCCGGCCACCCGCCGCAACCGAATTGGCGCCCGCACTCCGCCCCGCTGACTGGCTGAGCCCGCCGCCCCGCTGTGCTTGTCAGGGTGCGTACGAGCCGGGTGCCCAGGCACGGGTGCTGACGCCTATGGCGTTCCAGGCGTTAATGGCGACGATGAGGCTGACCAGCGCCGCGATCTCCTGCGGGCTGAATTCCGCGGCCACGTCCAAGTAGGCCTGATCCGGCACGTGCGTGTCGGATAGCCGGGTCACCACCTCGGTGAAGGCCAGCGCGGCACGCTCGCGCGGCGTGAAGTACGGAGTCTCCTGCCATGCGGTCAGCCCGTAGATGCGCTGCTCGGTCTCGCCGATCGCGCGCGCGTCCTTGGTGTGCATGTCGATGCAGTAGGCGCACGAATTGAGCTGCGAGGCTCGGATCCGGATCAGCTCGCGGAGCCGCGGGTCGATTTCGGCCTTGTCGAGTTCCTTGGTCGCGGCCCGGTCCAGGTGCGCCATCGCACGGGAGAAGTCGGACGCGAACGTGTCGAAGTCGAGGCGGACGGGGATCTGCGTCGCGTCGTTGGTGATCGTCATACCTGCGACGTTACGATGGCAAGCGGCCCAGGATAAGGTCCATTTCCATGGCAGAAAAATGGGCCAAAGATGTTACGAAGACTGCGGTGGCCGGCGTAGATCTGCACCTTGACCTGTCAGGGACCAGGATCAGGGCCGGCCTCGAGGCAGCGCTGCGCGAGGCCATCCAGGTCGGCCGTCTCCGCGCGGGCACACGGCTGCCGTCTTCCCGTTCCCTGGCCACGGACCTAGGCATCGCCCGCAACACGATCGCCGAGGTTTACAGCCAGCTCGTCGCCGAGGGCTGGCTCACCGCGCGCACCGGCTCGGGGACGTCCGTCGCCGAACGCCGCGCAATCGACGTCGGCTTCGGTCTGTCAGTGCCCGCTGAACTCGGCGCTTACCGCTACGACCTGCGCGCAGGCGAGCCGGACCTGTCTGCCTTTCCCCGTCGCGCGTGGCAGGCGGCTGCCCGCAAGGCGCTCGCCGCCGCGCCCGACCTGCTGCTCGGTTACCAAGATCCGCGGGGGCTGCCGCGGCTGCGAACTGCCGTGGCGGACTACCTGGCACGAGCGCGGGGGGTAGTTGCCCGTCCTGAGGACGTCGTGATCTGCGCGGGCTTCGTGCACGGCCTGGCCGTCGTATGCCGTGCGCTACGCCTGGCTGGCGCGAGCACGCTCGCGGTGGAGGCGTACGGTCATCAGGCCCACCGCAATGTGGCGGAACATCAGGGTCTGGGCCTTAGGCCGCTGCCCGTAGATCACCAGGGTGTCGTCATGGCCGATATTGACGGGTCGGACGCGGCGTTGCTGACCCCGGCCCACCAGTTCCCGCTGGGCGTGACGCTCCATCCGCAGCGTCGCAGGGAAGCCGCAGCATGGGGCGGAATGGTCATCGAGGACGACTATGACGGCGAGTTCCGCTACGACCGGCAACCGGTGGGCGCCCTGCAGGCGCTCGCGCCGGATCGCATCATATATGCCGGCACGGCGAGCAAGAGCCTGGCCCCGGGCCTGCGGATCGGCTGGCTGGTCGTTCCATCGCGGCTGATCGACGCGGTCACTGAGGAACTGGTCGGCGGCCCGTCCGTCCTCGACCAGCTGACCCTGGCCGAGTTCATCACCTCGGGCGGTTACGACAGGCAAATCCGCCGGGCGCGGCTCGCCTACCGGCGCCGCCGCGACCGCCTGGCTTCCGCGCTGCGCCGCCAAGGCCGCTATGTCACCGGCATCGCAGCCGGCCTGCACGTGGTCCTGGAATTGCCGGACGCAAAGACCGAGCGGCAGGTCGTCGTCCGCGCAGCCGAGCGCGGACTGGCCATAGACGGCCTGGAGCGTTACCGCGCTCCTACGGCAAGCTGCGACCGGGCCGGTCTGGTGATCGGTTACGGCCGCCCGCCCGAGCACGCATATACTACGGCGCTGGCCCGACTGTGCGCAGTTATGCCCGGCACCGATTTATTCGCTGGCTCAGCACCCGACCAGGATCGAACCGAGCCGCGCTGGCCGCCGTAGTCCTGGGTGGAGGGTGGCGTTGATGCTGCCCGGGATCACGGGCGGGACGGGGCCATGACAGCCGCGCAGCAGGCCAGGCGCCACGCTGCCCGGCAGCTCGCCGACCTGTATGAGGCGATCAGGCCATCTCAGCCGCTTGACATGTGCTCGGCCGATCCGGAAATCCTTACCAGCTTCTTACCTGGCCCACGGGTGTTGAGCCGCGCTATCGGCCCGTCCGTAGTCAAGGATGTGTGATCGGTGCGCGCGGCCGCCATCTGAGATCGCTGAGCCAATCGATCGAGACGCTCCCAGACGATGGCCCAGTGATCACCGGCGTCCCAGCTTGTAAATGGCGGTCGCGCGACCACACACGACCCATCGCCTTGACGGGATGGGCAACTCTGCCAGATTCCGGCGGATTCGACCGACCTGGCCGGGTAAGCGGCCGGGCTGGTTGTCGGGCTGGTTGTCGGGCTGGTTGTCGGCCGGGTTTCGCGGATCCCCCGCTCAAACGTACGTCTCGTTGACGGAACGCGGGCGTTCGTAACACCATGGCTTGAGGAGGACATTCCGGCCGATGTTGGTCGCATGGCGTGGCAACGGTGGAGGAAGCCCACGGGCTACGCGGGATCGGGTCGCCTGTGACCTTGGCTTGCCCCAGCAGCCCCTTATTCGTTCAGAGCGCTGGTCCTGTGGCGCGAGTGACCCGCCGAGACCGAAGGGGATGATCGTTGCGCCCGTCGCCGTCTGTTGTCACTCGCGAGGACATAGCCCATGATCTGCGTGCGCTTGGTGTGACATCCGGTCAAATCCTGCTGGTCAGCGCTTCTCTGCGGAGCATCGGCTGGGTTGACGGCGGAGCCGAAGCCGTCGTCGACGCGCTGCGCGACGTCCTGGATCCCGGCGGAACCCTCATCGTACCCACCGACACGGCCGACAACTCCGACTCTTCCCGGCAACATCTCGCCAGGATTAAGGGGATGACCGAGCAGGAAGTCGAAAGATTCCGGGCCGAGATGCCTCCATTCGATCGGGATACCAGTCCGTCAACATGCATGGGGCGGATCGCCGAGGCGGTCCGGACCCATCCGGATGCGATCAGGAGCGATCACCCGCAGAGTTCGTTCGCTGCGATCGGTCCCCTGGCGGCAGTGCTCATGGCCGATCACGAAGTCACCTGTCACCTGGGTAAGAACTCTCCGCTGGGCAAGATGTGCCGGTTCGGGGCGTCAGTCCTGCTCCTGGGGGTCGGCTTCAAGGCCTGCACCGCATTTCACCTAGCCGAGTACCTCTACATCGAACATCCCCCCAGGCGGACGTACAGGTGCGTCATCAAGAGCAGTTCTGGTCGGAGATGGGAGGAATATGAAGACGTGGTGCTGGACGACAGCGACTTCGAGGTCATCGGAGAAGAGCTGGATCAGAAGGAAATACCCGATCACGGTAGGGTCGGCGCTGCGCAGTGCCGACTGATGCGGCTGGGCAGGATCGTCGACTTCGCAGCTGATTGGATGCGGAAGCACAGAGTCGCCTTAGACAGACTCATCGGGCCTCGGCCAGCGTGTGGATGGCATCGTGCCGGTCGGCGCCGGCCTCGATCAGGCGCTCGGCCGCCTCGAACGTCTCCGGCGGATCGCCGTACCACAGCTCGGATATGATCCGGTCAGCCGCGGCCACGAACTCCTCGCTGGTCATGCCGCCAGGCGGTGTGCAGACCTCGAACTCGGCCCGCGCCAGGTCCCGGCGCTCGCCGGGATCGCTGACATCGCTGAGCGTGCGCCCGCCGGGCCTGATCGGCCTCGGCACCGCGAACATGCGGCGGCCCAGGTGCCGCCTCAGCAGGCCCAGGTCGGCGTCGCTGGTGGCCAGGTCGCTCAGGTAGGCGCGGGACAAGGCGGCGATCTGGTCCTCGTAGGCCGCGTCGAACCGTCCGAAGATCCCCGGCAACCCCTCCGTCAGCCGTGCCGCCGCGGCCTCGTCCAGGCCCCGGTACCCCGCGGACCAGCGGGCCCATGCGGTCACCGCGGGCTCAAGATGTCGGCGCTGCGCGGGGGAGACGGCGAAGGTGCTCGGCACGTGCTGGAGCAGGATGTAGGCGAGCTTGCGCGGCCCGACCTGTGCGGGCGGCTCGCCGGCGGTCCGGCTGCTGTAGCCGGTGAGCACCTCGGCCCAGAACCGCGTGGATTGCTCGTCGGCCGCCACCGCCTCGGCGGCCAACGAGCACTTCATGAAGTCGTCCACCGCCGCCGAGCGGTCGGCCGCGGTGAACACCCGCGCCTGCGGCGCGCCCTCGGCGGGCAGCCGGCGGACCCGGGACCGGGCGAGGGGCAGTGCCGCGATCGAGTCGACCGACAGGTCCGGCTCCGACTTCCCGGCAGACAGGGCCAGCGGCGACTCCAGCCGGCTGCGCGCCTCGGCCAGGCCCATCTGCTCCGCACGATCGAATGGGTCGTCCTCGCGGCTCACGGCCTCGATCAGCGCGGTAGCGTCCAGGGCGACGCCGACGGCGATGGCGATGGGGGTGCCGGTCAGGTCAACCTCCGCGAAGATGCCGTGCTCGGCTTCGCCGTAGCGGAACGTCACCGCGATGGCCTCGTTGTCGCCGAAGACGTCGTAGCGCCGCCAGGCCTGGACCGGGACCGCCTTCCCAGCCCCGGTCACCCACTCCGGCGGGTAGATGCCAGCAGCGGTCAGCTGGGCGAGGGCCTGGCTGGCCGCCTTCTTCGTGGCCGCCGAGCCCAGCGTCATCAGCAGCCGCAGCAGCGCGGCTCCCTCCGGCGATCGCTGGTTGACGGCCTCGCCCACCAGCACCTTGGACACGAAGGCCTCGGACTGGTCGGGCTCGACCTTCACGATGCGCGGCAGGCTGAGGGAGATCGAGGTCTCGACTTCGGCACGCACCGGATCGCCCGCCGCGATCACCGTGAAGAGCTTGGCCAGTACCTGAGAGACGGCCGCGACGGCGGCGTCATCATCGCCGCCAGCCCTGCTCGAAGCGGTCCTGCTCGAAGGGGTCCTGCTCGAAGCGGTACGGGTCGGCGCTGGCCCGCGCCTTGGCTTGGTCTTCTTGCTCACCGCGCAATCCTACGGCGCGGCCCCGACATCCCAGCCGACCGCACGGATCGCCCCGACCTCGGCCTCGCCGCCGATGACAGGCACAGTGGCGAGCTCGTCGGGTACGGCGGCACCGAGTACCCGCAGCGTCGCCACCGTGACCGGGGTCCGCGCCCTGGCCGCCCCGTCGTCGATCTTGACGGCGCCCGCCCTGCCGTCGGCAAGCGCGAACGCGTCGCAGCCCTCCGCGCCGCCCTTGATCAGCAGCCCAGGGACCGCGTCCATCAGCCGCCGCTCGTCCCGGTTCGTGCCGCTTGTCCACTCGGGATGCGCGCGCATGGCGTCCGCGACCCGGCGCTCCGGCGTCCCGGCCGGCGCGAGCACCAGCGCGCGGAAGGCCCGCACAAGCCCGGTCAGCGTCAGCGCGAACAGCGGCGCGCCGCAGCCGTCCACCCCGGTCACCGGCGACTCCTCCCCGGCAAGCTCCCCGACCACGAGCCGGATGCGAGCCTGCAGCGGATGATCGGGAGCCAGGTACCCATCCGTCGGCCAGCCGTTCTGCACGCAGGTGGCGAGCATCGCGGCGTGCTTTCCCGAGCAGTTCATCCGGATCCGCGACATGCCCTGGCCGCGGGCGACCAGCCGCCGCGCGGTCTCGAGGTCCAGCGGCCAGGACGGCGGGCAGCGCAGGTCGTCCTCGCTCAGCCCGGCGCCGGAGAGGATCTTCCGTACCCCGTCGACGTGGAAGTCCTCACCGGAATGGCTCGCCGCGGCCAGCGCGAGCAGTTCGCCCTCCAGGCCGAGCCCGCAGCGGAGCATCGCCGTCGCCTGCAGCGGTTTGTTCGCCGACCGGGGGAAGAACGGCACGCCGACCCGCCCGGCGCTGATGGCCAGCGTCCCGTCGGCGGCCAGCCCCGCTATCGTGCCCCGGTGCCGCGACTCGACGAAGCCGGATCGCACCACCTCAGCCAGCACGGGGTTCGCTACGGCATCACCAGGAATATTCGTCATGCAGGAAGTCTGCCGTGTCCCGTCCCGGCCGAAGCGAGGTACCCTGCCGTGCTATGCGAGCCGTCGTTCAGCGGGTAAGCCAGGCCAGCGTGACCGTGGACGGGAAGATCGTCGGCGCCATCGATGAGCCGGGCCTGCTCGTCCTGGTCGGGGTTACCCACGACGACACGCCGCAGCAGGCCGCGAAGCTGGCCGCCAAGCTCTGGGGCCTGCGAATTCTCGACGGGGAGAAGTCCTGCTCCGACATTGCCGCGCCGCTGCTCGTGATCAGCCAGTTCACCCTCTACGCCGACCTGGCCAAGGGGCGCCGCCCGTCGTGGTCGGCCGCCGCGCCTGGCCCGGTCGCCGAACCGCTTGTCGACGCGGTCATAGCAGCCCTGAGGGACCTCGGTGCCCGGGTGCAGACCGGCGTCTTCGGCGCGCACATGAAGGTCGCCCTGGTCAACGACGGCCCCGTCACGATCATCCTCGACCTGTAAGCCAGACCCGCCCGACCCGGACCCCCCGGACCCCCCGGACCCGGACCCGGACCCGCCGGACGGGCTGGGACCGGCGCTGGCGGCGGGTTCCAGCCCGGCCAGCACGCACTGCGGCCGCGCCCGCAGGGAGATCGGATCCTGCGACCGGAACGACTGCTGGCAGAACGACCGCGCGGCCGACCCGCAGTAGTGCAGGGTGGACCCGCCGGTGGAACTCGGCACGGTCAGGTTCACGCACCCGTGCCCCGAGGCCGCATAGCTGTCGTGCGCCACCGCCCCCCAGATGCCAAGGCCGGCCAGCAGCACGATGATCAGCCCGCCCGCGATCGCGAATACCCGCTTCTGCCGTGCGGTCAGCTGCCCCGCGCCGGGGTTGGCCTTGCCGTACATGAGTGCCCAGTGTAGGGGCCGACTCCAGCTGGCCCTGTGTTAGCGTCGGCCGCGAAGAGCCAATCATGGGGAAGAGCCAATCATGGGGAGGTACGGATGGTAACGCGTGATAGCCGGTGGCCTGCCGGCACACCCTGCTGGGTTGACGTCAGCGTGGACGACGTGCCGAAGGCGATCACGTTCTATCAGGCCCTGTTCGGCTGGGACATCCAGGTCGGCGGCCCCGAGGTCGGCGGGTACTCGATCGCCCGCCTCGAGAACCGGATCGTGGCGGGCGTCAGTCCCAAGTACGGCCCGGCCGAGGCGCCGTCGGCGTGGACGACCTACCTGGCCACAGAAGACGTGGACGCGACAGCGGACAGGATCAAGGGCGCCGGGGGTCAGCTGATCGCCGGGCCGATGGACGTCACGAGCGAGGGTCGGATGGCGATCGCCATCGACACGGCCGGTGCCGTCTTCGGGGTCTGGCAGGGCGGCAACACCACGGGGATCGGCCTGGCGAACGTGCCGGGCGCGCTGTCGTGGGACGAGCAAATGAGCCGGGACTTCCACGGCAGCAAGGCCTTCTACCATGCCGTGTTCGGCTACGGATACCAGGACATGAGCGCCGAAGGCTTCAAGTACGTGACGCTCATGGTCGACGGCCACGAGGTCGGCGGCCTCGGCGAGTATCCGCAGGGCACGCCGGAGGAGATGCCCGCCGCGTGGTCGGTGTACTTCGCCGTCGAGAACGCCGACGCCGCGGTCGCCAAGGTGGTGGAACTCGGGGGCACCGTCGTCCGGCCTGCCTGGGACAGCCCGTACGGCCGGATCGGCGTCGTCGCCGACGACCACGGCGCCGTCTTCTCGCTGATCAAGCTGCCGACCCAGTAAGCCGGCCGGCCGGCTTCCCTTGATTCGGGCGGGGCTGAGGCAGAAGGTTTCTGCGGATGGTGGTCGGGCACCTGGGGGAGGCCCTGCCGTTCTGGAGGTACCGGCTGGATTACATGCACGCGGCGACGGTGCGGGCCGGACGGTACGAGTCGATGAAGCCGGTCAGGCAGCTGCATCGGCGCCGCCGCCAAGAAGGCCTTCTTCCAGGGCATCGCCGAGCAGGTCTTCGGCCAGTGACCCGGCCGGCCCTTAACTCACCGGCGGGGTGCCGTGGGTGTGGAACGACTCGATCGTCTTCAGCCCCCAGGCCTGGCCCTTGGCACGCTCGGCCTCGGTCCAGGTGACCGTGCGCCAGTCCGGCGCGAGCACGAGGCGCGCGCCCGGGTGGCAGAGCTCGATCCTGTTGCCGCCTGGCTCGTAGACGTAGAGGAAGAACGTCTGCTGGATGGCGTGCTTGTGCGGCCCGGTCTCGATGAACACGCCTGCCTCCAGGCAGATGTCGGCCGCGCGCAGGATGTCCTCACGATTGTCCGGCGTGAACGCAATGTGGTGCAGCCGCCCGGTGCTGCCGGTCCAGTCCCTGGTGTACACCAGGTCGTAGCCCTTGTTGGTGAAGTGCAGCCACTGTGCCGCGATCGAGCCGTTGTCCATCATGATCTGCTCGGTCACCCGCCCGCCGAGCACGTCGCAGACGAAATCCCCGTTCGGCTCCACCTCGCGCGCGAGGTAGTTCACATGGTCCAGGCGCCGGACGCAGACGCCGCGCCCCGGGTAGGCCTGCGCCTGGTTCTTCAGTGCGGGCCGCAGTCCGGCGGGCGGCGTGTACCACTCGCTTTCCCAGTACAGCTCGAGTTCGTGCCCGTCGGGGTCACGGCAGAGATAGCAGTGCCCTATCCCCGGGTCGCCGTCCTTCCAGCCGATGCCGAGCCCGGCCGCCTCGACCGCGGCGACGCACGCCTCGAGCGCCGCCTGGCTCGAGGTCCGCAGCCCGACCCGGCGGATGCCCGAGGTGTCGTGCGCGGTGAGCTTGACCGTGTGGTGCTCGTAATCGTCCCAGGTGCGCAGGTAGACGGAATTGCCCTCCCGGCCGTTCTCGGTCAGGCCGAGGACGTCCACGAAGAACCGCAGGCTCGCCTCGGGCTCTGGGGTCAGCAACTCGACGTGCCCGACGTGCGCGATGTCATGGCGTGGCGGCCGCGTGGCCGCCGGGTGCTGCGGACTGGTCACCAGGACCTCCATCCGGATTGGCTGGCGCCAATCATCCCACTTGGGGGCGGCTTACCCAGCCGAGGAACAGCGGTAGCCCGGTCGGCGTGTCGACAATCGCGAACAGGAAGGGCCGGTCGACGGTCATCGTCACGCTCGGCGGCGGGCGCATCATCGCCGCCGCCAGGAAGCCCACCGCGGTGGCAGCCGCCGCCTCGGTGCCCCGCTCGTTCACGTCGATGTAGGCCATGTGCGCGATCGTCCCTATCGGCAACTTCGCGTCTTCGGTGATGCCGCAGAAATCCGCATTATCGGTGAATGCCAGCCGCACGCCAAGCTGCCGCAGCGCCGGGATGAGATCGAATCGGGCCTGCAGCCGGAACCGCGGCAGGGAGAGCGTCACCTGATGCCTGGTCGCGTCGGCCAGCAGGCCGCGCAGGCCATTTGCGGCGATCATCGGGCGCAGCGCCGCCAGCGGCCCGTCCGGCAGCACGATGGCCATGGCCAGCCTGCGGTCGGCGTACGGCAACAGCACGGCCTGGTACCCGTCCCGGCTCAGGTAGGAGCGCGCCGCGGTTCCGTGCATCATCCGGACGGTCACGCCCGGGCGATCCGGGCCCTCCGGGTAGAAGGGCGCGTCATCTGTCGCCTTCTCGTCGAAGGTCTGGGCCCACGCGGCCTTCAGGTACACGGCGTTGGCGAGCACCAGCCTGGACAGGCGACTGATGCTGCCGGCCGGGAGCAGGTCGGCGATCTTCCCCGCGGTCTGCTCGGCGATCACCCGGTTGATCTCGCCGCGCGCCGCCTCGGGCGCCGCCGCGAAGTCCGTATCGTGCACCGCGACCGCGGCGGCATCGCGTAGCTCGGCGGTGAACTCGGGCAGCAGCGCAAGGCCGGACTGCACCCACATGGTGTTGGGCGCCCGGAACGTCACCAAGGCGCTCGCGGCCACCTCGTCAAGCAGCGATGTCAGCAGCCGCAGGCCGTCCGCCGCGGAGGCGCCGGCCGCCGCGGCGGCCGGCGCCTCTAGGTGCAGCGCCCTGGCCAGTTCCGCCGCTGTGTCACCTCGTGCCCCGCACAGGGCCATCTGCAGCGCGCAGGCCACGCTCGCCGGGGAGAACACGGTCTGCGCCGAGTCCTCGGTAAGGAGCCGGAACAGGTCCGCGCCGAACGCGTCGTCGGCCTCCGCCGCGGCGGTGAGCGTCGCCGGAAGATCCTGCATCGTCCTGACCTACCCTCCTCGTCCCATCCGATCACACCCGCGCAAGCGCACGGAAATCAGGTTCTACGGGCGCCGGGCGGCGCATAGCGTACGCTGCTGCGGGTGAGCGGACTCGAGGAATTCGCCCGGCTTGTCGAGGGCGACCATGGCCTGTGCGTGCTGTCCACGCTGCGGCCGGATCAGACGATCCAGTCATCGCTGGTGAACGCGGGCGTGCTGCCGCATCCGGTCACCGGAGCCCAGGTAGTCGGCCTGGTCAGCCGAGGCGACGCGCGCAAGCTGGACTACCTGAGGGCACGGCCGCGCGCCAGCATCGTCGTGCGGGCCGGCTGGGCGTGGGCCTCCGCCGAAGGACCTGTCGAGCTGGCCGGGCCCGACGACCCGATGCCAGGCGTGGACGCCGAACGGCTGCGGCTGCTGCTGCGCGAGATCTTCACCGCCGCGGGGGGCACGCACGACGACTTCGACACCTACGACCGGGTGATGGCGCAGGAGCGCCGCGTCGCAGTCCTGATCACCCCGGCGCGGGTCACCCCGTTACGGTAGCGAGCACCCCGCCGGACGGCTCACTGGCACAATGCTGTGGTGACCCAAACACTGTCAGTGGACGAGCGGATCGCATCCGAACTCGGCGTGGCGCGCCGTCAGGTCAGCGCCGCGGTCGAGTTGCTGGACGGCGGCGCCACCGTGCCGTTCATCGCCAGGTACCGCAAGGAGGCCACCGGCGCGCTCGACGACGCTCAGCTGCGCACGCTCGAGGAGCGGCTGCGGTACCTGCGCGAGCTCGACGAGCGCCGGGAGGCGATCAGGAAGGAAATCGCCGCGCAGGGCAAGCTGACCGACGACCTCGACGAGCAGCTCCGCCAGGCCGACTCCAAGGCCCGGCTGGAAGACCTCTACCTGCCGTACAAGCCGAAACGGCGCACCAAGGCCCAGCTGGCCCGCGAGGCAGGCCTTGAGCCGCTGGCCGACCTGCTGCTCGCCGACCCCACCAGGGACCCGCAGCACGAGGCCGCGGGCTTCGTCGACGCCGCCAAGAACGTCCCCGACGCGGCCGCGGCGCTCGACGGCGCCCGGGCCATCCTGGTCGAGCGGTTCGGCGAGGACGCCGACCTGCTCGGCGAGCTGCGCGAGGCGATGGCCGCCCGCGGCAGCCTGGCCTCCAAGGTGCGCGAGGGCCAGGCGGCCAAGGGCGCCAAGTTCGCCGACTACTTCGAGTTCAGCGAGCCGTTCGCGCGGCTGCCCTCGCACCGGGTGCTCGCCCTGTTCCGCGGCGAGAAGGAGGAGATCCTCGACCTCACCCT
>JASHTQ010000445.1 GCA_030040475.1 Streptosporangiaceae bacterium | reverse complement strand
GAGCCCAGCGCCGGCGAGCCCAGCGACGCGAACAGCGCCTCAAGCTTGGCCAGCGGCAGCTTGCACGCGCAGCCCGCCCCCGGCGACAGCGAGGTCAGCCGGGGCGGCCGCGCCAGGTCCGTCCGGTCGGCGTTGTCAGCACGGTTAGCCGTCACGCTCGCCACTGTAGCCGCGATCCGCGGACGCGGCCGACCTCCCCGGTGAGCCGGCGGCGGCCGGGAAGAGACTTTGCGTTTGGCGGTACTTACTCTAAGTTACTCATGACGACATCCGGCGACTGGCCTGGCCCGGGGATCGCGCCGGGCGCATGCGCCGGCCCGGGTGGCCACGCGGGCGGCCGCGCGGGCAATGGCCGCCGCCGGCCCGCTTGCCCCTGCGGCTTTCGCGCCCGCTAGCCGCAGCTGCGTTAAAAGCATTCTTCGGCCAAAAGTATGACACTTTAATAATATGCCGCATGTCATTATTCGCGCTTAGATGCATTCCGACTTGACATCGTTTCCGTGGCATGGTTACGTCAACCATGGGCATCGAGCCCGCGTCTTCACTGTGTGCATCGCGTATTCACTGCGCAGCTGATCGAGTCACAGTCCACGGGCAAATCGGATATTAAACAAGGGGCGGGGCCCTTCATGTCATATTGTCATAAGCAGATTGGATGCAAGATAACCGGGTCGCGGCCGAGCCTCTCGCGAGGTGCCCGATGAGCCAGGCTAGAGGAGAGCACGCGGTCGGCAGCAGCAGCGTCGTCCCAGGCCACCGGCCACTCGACATCCTTATCGTCACGTCCGAGGCCCCGCCGATCGTCTCCGGCATTTCCACCTGCATCGACCGGCTGGCGACCGGGCTGGTCGCCCGCGACCACAACGTCCGGGTGCTATCGAGCGCCCAGATCCGCAGAATCGTGGCCGGCGAAATTCGGCTCTCCTCCTTCATCACCCACTGGCCGCGAATAGCCCGCGAACTGCGCCACCTCGACGTGGTGAACGTGCACGGGCCGGTGCCTACCATGAGCGATGTCTTCCTGTGGCTATGCGAACGTCTACCATCACATTCCCGCCCGGCGATCGTCTACACCTACCACTCGCCAATCGATATTCAAGGCGCGCTTGGCATGTCCGCCTTGTACAACAAAATGCACGAGCGCCTCGCGCTGCGGGCGGACCGGATCGTGGCCAGCAGCCAGCATTACGCGCGCCAGCATCGCAGCCGGTACGGACCCAGGGTGCAGACGATCCCGTGGGGGGCCGACCGGCGAGGATCGGCACGGCCGCGGGTGCGCCCCGCCCCTGGGCAGCTGCGGGCGCTGTTCGTCGGGCAGATGCGGCCGTACAAGGGGATCGAGACGCTGCTCGCCGCCGCGGCGGGTCAGCCCTGGCTGCAGCTCACCCTGGTCGGTCACGGGCCGGGCGCGGCCGGCTACCAGAAGCTGGCGCACCGGCTGAACGCCAGCAACGTCCGGTTCCTCGGCCACGTCACGCACGCCGAGCTCAACGAGCAGTACGCGTCGAACGACGTGGTGATCCTGCCCTCGGTTACCCGCGCGGAGGCCTTCGGGCTGGTGCTCGTCGAGGGCATGTCCGCCGGGTGCGTCCCGGTCGCCTCGGACCTCCCCGGGGTCCGCGACGTGGCGGGCCCGACCGGCCTGGTCGTGCCGCCGCGGGACCCGGAGGCACTGCGCGCGGCGCTGCACGGGCTGGCCAGGGACACCGCGCAGCTCGAGCGGCTTTCCGCCGCGTCCAGGGTCGCCGCGGAGACCTACAGCTGGGAACGGTGCATCGCCTCCTACGAGCGCGTCCTGACGGACGCCGTCTGCAGCCGGTACGCGCGCCTGCACGGGCTGCCGATGCTGCCGGAACTCGACGAGCCCGAGCGGCTGCGGGTGATCACCACGCCAGACGCCGACCCGCGATCCGCCCCTCCGGCCCACGCGTCATCTCCGCTGGCGGCTCCGCTGGCGGCTCCGCTGGCGACTCCCCTGGCGGCCCAGCGTCAGCCGGTGACGGTGCCCGAACTGCCGGTGATCGCCGCGGGCGACCCCGTTGAGGCGTAACCCGCTTCACCCCGGGCGGCGGCAGAGCCGCATGCGGGCCGAGTACTCGGCCGCCGCGGGCGGGGTGATCCTGGTTGCCCGATTCGCGGCGGGGGCGGTGCTGAACTACGCGTTCGGCATCGCGCTGGCCTGGCTGATGGTGCCGTCGGAGTTCGGCACGGTCAGCGCGGTGCAGAACGTGCTGCTGCTCGCGGCGGGCATCCTCATCGCCGGGCCGCCGTGGGCGCTCGCGATGCGGGTCGCGCAGACGCACGGGGACCCGAAGGCAACCGAGCCCGAGTTCCGCACCGCGCTGATCGCCAACGTCGCCTTCGGGATCTTGCTGGGCGCGGCGTTCCTTGTCGCGCAGCTGTCCGGACACCAGATCGTGCCGACCCACCAGGTGCGCCTGGACGTCATCGTGGCGGTCGAGATGCCGCTGATGGCGCTCAACAGCGTGCTGTGGGCGGTCGCGCAGGGCAGCAGGAGGTTCGGCGGGCTCGGGATCATGCAGAGCGGCGAGATCCTGATCAAGGTCGCCGTCGGCATATTCCTGGTCACCGTGCTGCACGCCGGTCCCGGCGGGATCGCGCTCAGCTTTCTCGTCGGCACGGCCGGGTCGGTGCTGGTCGGCCTGCGGACCGGCAAGGGGCTCATCCCCGGTCCCGGCCGGCTGGCGTCGCTGGGGTTCCTCGCCGACTCCACCTCGGTCTGGTTCGCCTCGGCCTCGATGACCTTCCTGATCACCGCGGACCTGCTCGGGCTCGAGATGGCCGGCCGGGCGGCGGGCGTGACCACCGCGGTGCTGGCCGGCTACCAGGCCTGCGGGCTGCTCGCCCGGGCCAGCTTCTACGTCAGCGACGCGCTGGTCGACTCGGTGTTCCCCTACATCGCGCACAGCAAGAGCCCACGGGAGAAGCACCGCTGGTTCGCCGCGGCCGCCCGCTGGGTCCCGCTGCTGCTCATCCCGATCCAGGCAGAGCTCATCATCGCCCCGGGGCCGGTGCTCCACCTGCTCCTGCCCGGGCATTACGCGGGCGCCCAGCTGGTGCTGCGGGTGCTGGCCGCGGGAACGCTCGGCGCGCTGCTGGCCGACATGCTCATCAAGAGCCTGTTCGCCGCGGGCCACCGCCGCGAGATCGGCTGGCTGATGCCCGTCGCCGCGACGGTCGAGGTGCTGGGGCTCGTCGTTCTCGTGCCGCGCTACGGCGCCGTCGGCGCGGCCTGGTCCTACCTGATCGCCGTGTACGTGGCCGTCGTGCTGCTGGTCCCCGTCCACCTGCGCGCCTTCCAGGTCAGGCTGCCGCGCGGCCCGGAGGTGACCTCCTACGTGCTCGGGCTCGCGCCGACGGCGGTCGCGTTCGCCCTGGCCAGCCGGACCCCGGCCCAGCTAGCCTGGCCGCTGATCGTGACGGGCTTCGCCATGTTCACGATTCCCGCCCGCCGGATGCGGCTGATCACCGACGCGGACATGCGCCTGCTCGAGCAGCTGCGCGACCGCCTGACCGGTCCTCGCCCGCAACCGGAGCCGCCGGAGCCGGCGGCCGCGCGCCTGCACCAAGACAGGCCGGAGCACGAGCTCGCGGGCCGTCGCCTTCACCCGGAGCGGCTGGAGCGCGAGTGGTTCGGGTCCCGGCGCCCCGGACCCGCCGGGCCGGCGCCGTGGCTGGCCTCCCGGCTGGCCTCGCGGCTGGCCTCGTGGCTGGCCTGGCTGCGCGGCGAGTGGCGGCTGGCCGCCTTCTGCACCGGCGTGGCCGCGTTCACGATGCTCTACAACATCTTCGGCAGCCCGGACGTGCTCTACGACGAGGCCGCCTACACCTCGGCGGCCCAGAAGGTGGCCCTGCACTGGCAGCTCACGCTGGACAACGAGCCGCTGTTCGTGCACCCGCCGCTGATGTTCCTGCTGCAGGCGGGCTGGCTGCGGCTGATCGGGCAGGCCTCGGCCGCGCTGCCCTCGGTCATCGACGCGGCGCGCCTGCTGTCCGCCACCGCCGGCGTGGCCGACATCCTGCTCATCGCCAGCCTGGTCTACCTGCTGTGCAGCAGCGCAAGCGCCCGCCAGCGGCGGCTGGTCACCGGCGTGACCGCCGTCCTGGTGTCGCTGGACCCGGTCCTGGTCCGCTACGACCGGCAGGACGTGATCGAGCCCTTCGCGCTGTGCGTGAGCCTGCTCACGCTGCACGCGGCCTGGCGGCTGCGCAACCGCGGCACGCTGACGTACGTCGCCGTCACCGGCCTGCTCGGCGGCCTGGCCCTGCTGACCAACGAGATCACGGTCTTCCTGATCATCGTGCCGCCGATCTTCGCCCTGCTGGAAAGGAACAAGGCGCACATCCGCCGGTGCGCCGCCGCGTTCGGGGTGGCGATCGCGTTCCTGCTCCTGTTCCCGCTGTGGGCGGTCGAGCTCGGCCTGGGCGGCTCGTTCATGGACATCCAGGACTTCGACCTGCGGCGGCTCATCGGCCTGGTGCAGATCACCGGGTTCAACGTCCCCGGGGTGTCGCTGCTCGGCGCGCTGGCCAACTCGGTCGCCCAGTATTCCAGCAGCTATATCGTGCTCGCGGCCGGCTTCGCCGCGCTGATCTGGTGCTGGAGCAGGCGGAACACGCAGAGCGGAAACTTCCTCACCGCCTGGCTCACCGCCAGCTACGGCGTCGGCGTCTACATCGCGACCGTCGGCACGCTGAACGAGCAGTTCTTCGTCTACATCCTCCCCGCCGCCATCGTCGGCACCGTGCTGCTCGGCGACGCGATCATCGCCCGGCGGGCCCGCCTGGGCGCGGACAGCCGGACCCGCCGTGGCTCGGGTGGCTCGCGTGCCTCGGGCTTGCGTGGCTCGCGTGGCTCGCGGGAACGGGCCGTCCGGCTGTCGCTCGTCGCCGGGTCGGCCTGCTGCGCGGGCCTGATCGGCCTCTCGGCCGTGAGCTGGGTGACCAACTACGCGGGAACCAGCGACGGCGTCGTGCTCGTCAGCAAGTACATCGAGGCCAGGCTGCCCGCCTGCGCCGCTGTCAACGTCAGCGGCGACCCGGATAAGTACCTCTACCTGGCGCCGAGGGCCAACTTCGCGTACTTCTCCGTCGGCTCCGCGGCGCTCGCGGACGGCGTGCACTACTTCATCTTGTCGCCCAACGACGCGATCGAGGAATACGGCGACATGAGCCCGGCGCTGGAGAGCTGGATCCGGGAGAACGGCCGGCGGCTGGTCACCTTCCCCAGCCAGGTCTACAAGACCGTGCAGCTGTGGTACGTGCCGGTCAACCCGTATGCCCCCACGCAGGACGTGGTGGACATCTTCGGCGGCGTCTTCGTCAACACGACACGTACGGACTGCGGCGGATACACCGTGACGAACGGGCCCACGGGCGACTTCTACGCGGCCTACGCGGCGCTGGGCGGCAAGGGCATACTCGGTGATCCGCTGAGCCGGGTGTACCTGTCCGGGCAGAGCGGGCGCGAGCAGCTCTTCGATGGCGTCGTGCTGCTGGCGAGGCCGGGCACCCAGGCGACGCCGCGAGCCCTGCCCATCGTGGCCAGGCTGGCCGAGGACGCTCCCGCTGCCTACCGGAAGGCGGGCCTGCCCCCGGTGGCCTCCGCCGCCAGCGCCGCGCAGCGGCGGCGGTGGCTGACGAACCCTGCCATCGCGCGCGCCTACCTAGACGGGCAGCAGGACGACGCGGCCGGCTACGCGGCCGCGGTCAGGCGCTACGGCAAGCCGCTGGGCCCGCCTGCCGTCCTGCCCGGTGGCCAGATCGGCCAGGCGTTCGCGGATACCGTCCTGGAAGTGCCGGAGAAGGGCGGCAGCGTGCACGCGGCCGCGGTCGTGCCGACCGCCCTCGCGGCCGGATTGCTGCGGGTGCCTGCCGCCGCCGACGGCACCCAGCCGCCGCCGCCGTTGCCCGACCCGTCCCCCGAGGGACCGCCCCAGCCGACGACGGTGGTGCCGTTCGTGCTGTCGCTTGGGGCAGCCCTGCTGGCCTACGGGGGCGTGGTCGCGACGATAGCCCGCCGGCAGCGCCGCCGCCGGCGCGCACCGGCCGTGGAATACCAGCATGAGGAGGTCGCCGTATGACCACCACGGACCAGTTGAGCCCCCGCTCGGCGGTGGGCTCGCGGCCTGACGGTCCGTTTCGCGTCCTGGTCGACGGCCGGGTGATGCAAGATCGCTACCACGGCCTGGGCAGGTACACCTTCGAGCTGCTCAGCGAGCTCAGCCGTCAGGTGGACCTCACGATCTTGTACAACCCGGATCGCGGCCGCCTGAACGTGGGCGAGTTGCTGGCGCGGCCCGCCGTGCGGGCGGTGCCGTCCCGGGTCCCCGTGGTGTCGCTCCGCTCCCAGTGGCTGCTCTGGCGATCCGCGCTGGCCTTCCGCCCCGACGTCGTCTTCATCCCCTACCACCTGAGCACGCCGGTACTGCACGGCCGGGTTCCCGTCGTCTCGCTGATCCCCGACTGCGTCTTCGAGCGGGAGGCAGCCGCCCGCGGCCGGTCGGCCTTCTCGATGGCGTACACCACCGCGACGAGGCTGGCCGTCCGCTCCGCCGCCGCGCTCGCCACCCTTTCCGCGGCGAGCCAGCAGGACATCCGCCGCTTCTACAAGGTCGAGCTCCCGGCCTCTGCCGTCCTGTCGGCCGGCGTGAGCCGCCGGTGGTTCTCCGTCGCCGACCGGCCCCGTCCGGCCGGGCTCGACCTGCCCGCGCGCTACATCCTGCACGTGGGCGCGCAGCGTCCGCACAAGAACCAGCGCGTCCTGGTGGAGGCCCTGGCCGCGCTGCGGCCTGACCTGCCCGACCTCGGGCTGGTCCTGGTCGGCCAGCCCGACCCCAGGTTTCCCGACGAGATCGCAGAGCTCACGGCGGCCCTCGGCCTGGCCGATCGCGTCAGGCGCTACACCCACATCGACGACGAAACACTGCTCGGCCTGTACGCCAACGCCGCCGTGTTCGCCTTCCCGTCCCTGGCGGAGGGCTTCGGGCTGCCGGTTCTCGAGGCGATGGCGGCGGGGCTCGCGGTGGTCGCCAGCGACGCCGAGGCCGTCCAGGAGGCCGCGGGCGGCGGCGCGGTCATCGTGCCGGCCCGGGCGGCCGGCGAATGGGCCCGGGCGCTGGCGCGGGTACTCGGCGATCCTCAGTTCGCGCGGGATCTGGCCGAACGCGGCCGGGCCGTGGCCGCCAGGCATACCTGGAGCCGATCCGCCGAGCGTACCCTGGCGCTGCTGACCGCCTCGGCGTGCGGCGAGGCGACCGAAGGAGAGAGCGTTGTCTGAGGTCCGCACGTTGTGGTGGGGAATGCGAGCCCGCCCGGCCATCGGCGCGAGCGGCAAGCTCCCGCGCCGGACCATCATCGCCCGCAGCGCGGTCGGGCTCGCGCTGCTCCTGCTGCTCGGCGCGGCGAAGCTGATGGTCTCGCACCTGGTGGTCACCCCGGTCACGATGAGTCCGCCGGACTACGTCATCACCGCGGGCCTGGACATCGGGGCCGCACCCGACGACGCCGACATGCAGGAAATGGCCACCAGCTTCCGGGTGGTCGCGCTGATCAACCTGGCCAGCCCCAACGTCGTCGAGCAGGCGACGGCGGCCAGCCTGCACCAGGACTACCTGTACCTGCCGGTGCCGCCGGGGGCGGCCCCGTCGCTGGCCCAGCTGCGCATCATGGCCACCTTCATGCGGACCAACACGGCACGCGGCGGCTCGGTTTTCGTGCACGACGACATAGGAGGGGGGCGAGCGGTGGCCACCGCGGCCATGCTGCTCCTGCTGCGCGGCGAGACCTGGCCGAACGTCACGGCGCAGCTGACGAAGGCGGACCTTCAGGCGCTGAACGCGAGTCAGCTGGTGGCCATCAACCAGCTGAGTTCGGCTCTGCGCGGGCCTGGTTCTCGTTCACCCGCAAACCCCTACGCGGCGGCCCGGATCGATCGGTGGTGACCCGGGGTGGACGACGCGGTGGAGACGAGGAGTAGCGAGATGACTTCGGCAAATGAAACCATCCGGCTTACGTCGGCGGCGTGTCCGACTGCGACGCGCGAAGATCGCCCGCTGACCGTGGCCATGGTGACCCGGCTCCCGCCCACGGAATCCGGCGGGGTGGAGCGCGTGGTCGCCGGGCTGATGAAGGAGCTGGAGCGAATCCGCCCCAGCTGGCGGGTGGACATCGTCTGCGCCTTCCCGAACCACAGCCGGCTTTCTGGCGTGGCCGGGCTGGCCGACGTGATCGCCAGTCTCCGGCTGGGATGGCTGCTGCGCCGCAGCACCGCGGACGTCATCTTCGTGCACTGCCCGGAGTGCGTATGGGGCATCCGGCTGCTGCGCAGGCGACGGGGCACCCCGCCGCTGGTCGCCGTGTGGCACGGGGCCGGCGCGGAGCCGCACCTCCGGCTGCGCAGGCCCGGCCACCCGCTGGCGTGGGCGCTTGCCTGGATCCGGACGGCCGGGGCGAAGCGGGCGCTGCGGCTGGACGGCCACATCGCCGTGCACCCGCGCGTGGCCGATGACCTTCGTTCCCTGTACGGCCTGCGCGACGGGGTCACCGTCATCGAGAACGGCGTGGACACCACGATCTTCGAGCATGCGTCGCGGTCGGCGGACGGTGTGTCCCGGTCGGCGGACGGTCCCGGGCGGGAGGGCCTCAACGTGCTCTGGGTCGGCCGCAGCGGCTACCTCAAGGGCCTGGACGTGGCGCTGGCCGCGGTGGCCGAGGCCCGCAGGGACCTGCCCGGACTGCGGCTGACCGTGGCCGGGGTCGCCGCGGGCAAGGCGACCGAGGGCGTGGACTGGCTCGGCGTCCTGCCGCCGGCCAAGATGGCCGAGGTGTACCGCGCGGCGGATCTGCTCATCTTCCCGTCCCGCTACGACGGCTTCGGGCTGGCGACCATCGAGGCCATGGCCGCCGGGCTGCCGGTCATCGTGTCGGACGTCATCGCGTCGGGAATCGTGACCGACGGCAGGAACGGCGCGGTGATCCCGGGTCACGACCCGTCCCGCTACGCGGCGGCCCTACGGCGCCTGGCCGATCCCGCGCTGCGGGCGGCGATGGCCGCGGCCAACACCGAAGACGTCCGGCGCTTCAACGCGGAGTCGGCAGGAGCCGACTACGTGGCGGTCGCCGAGTCCTTCGCGGCCAGCCAGTAGGTCTCCGGGCGGAGCGGGACGCTCCCCTGCGGGAACAGTCCCGCGAACTGGGTCCGGTAACCCGCGATCCGATCCGCGTTCTCGGCGCGGCCGGAGAGCCACGGCTGGGGGACCAGGTTTGCCCGCCGCAGGAAGCCCGGTTCCGGGTCGGCCTTCTCCGAGTAGGGGAAGTCGCTGTAGTAGACGGCACGCAGCCGTGCGGTCGGGAGATATTCGGCGGCCCGGCGGGTGATCATGTGGTCCACGTGCCTGCCCACGCCGAGAGGGACGAACACGACCTCGGCCCCGGCGTCCCGGACCACCTGGCCGACCAGGGCGCCGACCTCGGCGGGGAGCCCGGCATCGGAGCGCGCGATCCGGCCGCGGGCGATATCGAAGCGGAAGGTCGGGTAGGCGGGCCACCGCTTCGGAAAAAGGTGCCTGCCAGCGGTGTCGCCGACGCGGCGGAACATGGCATCCCGCAGCCCGAGATGAACCACCGCGGCCCCGACATCGGCGAGGACCTTGGTGTCCTCCGCCCGCCGCTGCTGGTAGAAGTCATCGACATCGGTGACGTCGATGGCGCGCAACTGCCGCCGCGCGGGCAGGGACCAAGGCGGCGGCGCCGCCTGCGTGAAAACGGTCACCACGGTAACGGGGCAATTGCCCACGAGGTGGGCGAGCAGAGCGCCGCAGGACAATACGGCGTCATCGAGGTGGGGGGACATTATGACCGCGGCCGAGCCCGACTCCTGCATCTGTTTGACCAGCTGGCTTAGCGGCCCTGCCATCGCCATGCGACCTTTCCCTTCAGCTGGAACCCGGCGATATTTCGCATCGGTGCGAGGAGCATCTAAAATGCCGGCTCCGCAAATCCCTGGTGTTGGCGAATCGTCATACTAGCGCACGGACCTGAGGTAGCCTGGATACGCCAGCGGGATGGTATTTGATGCGCTTTGAGCGCCGGGGGAAGCAGGCAAATGTCGAATCGAATCCGGGAGCGATTGCTGCGTCGGACGCGCCAGCAGCTCGGCGGGACCTGGGTGAAGGACGCCTATCTCGCGTCGTGGCACAGGCTCTACGGCGCCGAGCGCGTGATCCGCCGCCGACTGGATAGTTCTGACCGGCTCTGCCCGCGGCTCCAGGTGTACGGGCGCAAGGTCTATTCGCAGAACGACGAGGACGGGATCTTGGAGTACCTGTTCTCGCACATCCCGCTGCACGAGTCGTTCTTCGTCGAGATCGGCGTCGGGCCGCCGTGGCGCGGCGGTGCGCTGCGGGAGGTGACCAAGACCGGGCTCGAGTGCAACTGCCGGCTGCTCGCCGAGCGTGGCTGGCGCGGCCTGTATCTCGATGGCGAGTCATATCCGGCGAGCCTCGGGGTGACCCGGGCGTTCGTCACCGCCGAGAACATCAACGAACTCCTTACCGACAATGGGGTACCGGCAGACTTCGACCTGTTTTCGCTCGATATCGACGGCAACGATTACTGGGTCTGGAAGGCGCTGAAATACCAGCCGAGCGTAGTAATCATGGAGTACAACGCCGCCATTGCCTCGACCCAGAGCAAGACCATTCCCTACGATCCCGCGTTCAGCTGGTCAGCGCACGGCCGCACCGCCTACTACGGCGCCAGCCTGCTGGCGCTCAAGCGGCTGGGCGAGCAAAAGGGATATACCTTGGTGTACGCGAACGGGGTGAACGCGTTCTTCGTGCTGTCCAGCCTGGTGCCCAATCGCGCCGACTTCGTGTACGAGCGGATCTACAAATACAAGGATTGTCACGCCGCGCCGCGCGGCGACGAGGTGTGGCAGGAGGTATAGCGCGCTCGGGTCTTACCGGGCATGGGTCCGCCCCCGGCACGGGGGCACCGGGGGCGGACGGGGTGGCGGG
>JASHTQ010000046.1 GCA_030040475.1 Streptosporangiaceae bacterium | reverse complement strand
CCGCCATCGTGTACCTGGGCTTCGGGGCGCTGATCGGCTGGACCCTGGTCATCGCCGAGGTGTCGCGGGCGCCGTCCAACGACGGCCTGTTCCCGCGGCCGTTCGGCTGGACCGACCGCAGGGACACCGCCTGGTTCGGCGTCGTCGTCGCGGCGGTGCTGATGCTGCGGCGGTACACCACGAGCTCCGGGCTGACCGTGTTCACCGACCTGGTCGACCGTGGTCACCGTGGCCATCCCGTACCTGTTCTCGGCCTGCGCCCAGCTCGCCTACCTGGTCTCGCGCCGCCGGCCGGTGCAGGGCTGGCTGCTGGCCAGGGACCTGTCGGTCGGCGCGGCGGCGACGCTGTTCTCGCTGTGGGTCGCGTTCGCCGCCGGCTACTCGGCGGTGTACCAGGCGATGATCGTCGTGCTCGGCGGGATCGTCCTGTACGCCTTCGTTCGGGCACACCAGGAACGCACCGGCCAGGTTCCGGTGCCGGCGGATGTTACGAAAGAGCTGGAGGGACAGTCATGGCGTGCAGGTGCACTACTTCGAGCAGTTGCTGGCGCAGACGCTGGACCTGCCCGAGGGCCGGGCGTTCGTGCTTGACCGCCTGTGCACCCCGGAGATGCTGGGCCCGACGCTGGTCGGCCCGCTCCGCGAGCTGTTCGCGGACACCGATGGGTCCCGTCTGGCCGAGTACCTGATCGGCGGGGTGCTCAAGGCCGACCTGCGGCCGCGGCACGCCAGAAGCCTGAAGTGGGACATGCTGGCCGCCGATGACTTCCTGCTCCCCCCGCTGCCGAACCACCTGTTCACCCGCGACAACTCGGCCTGGATCTACGGCGGGGTCTCGATGAACCCGATGGCCAAGCCCGCCAGGCAGCGGGAACACCTGCACATCCGCGCCGTGTACACCTATCACCCGATGTTCGCCGGCGCCGACTTCGTCACCTGGTACGCCGGCGACGACGCCGATCACCTGCCGGCCAGCGTGGAGGGCGGCGACGTGCACGTTCTCGGTCACGGCACGGTGCTGATCGGCATGGGGGAGCGGACCACGCCGATGGCGGTGGAGATCCTCTCCCGCGCGCTGTCCGGCAGCGGCCAGGCCGCCGCCGTGATCGCGACCGAGATTCCCAAGTCGCACGCGACCATGCACCTCGACACCCTGATGACCATGATCGACCGTGCGACCTTCGTGCTCTACCCCTACATCGACCGCCACCTGCGATCGTGGACGATCACACCCGACGGGGAGGACCTGAAGGTCGCCCGCAACGGCAGCCTGTGGGAGGCCCTGGCCGAAGCGATCGGGGTGGACGCGGTCACCGTGCTGGTCACCGACGAGGACATCAGGGCCGCCGAACGCGAGCCGTGGGACGACGGGACCAATTACCTGGCGGTCGCCCCAGGCGTAATACTCGGCTATGACAGGAACAACACCACCAACACCATGCTGCGCAAGCACGGCATCGAGGTGCTCGAGGTGCCCGGCGCCGAACTCGGCCGCGGGCGCGGCGGCCCGCGCTGCATGACCTGCCCGATCGAGCGCGACCCGGCCTAGGAGGAGTACTCGGATGAACCTGCACGGACGGAGCCTGCTGAAGGAAACAGACCTCGACGCCGAAGAGTTCCTCTTCCTCGTCGACCAGGCCAGGCAACTGCGGGCGGACAAGCGCAAGGGAGTGACCGGCCGCCGGCTGGCTGGCCGCAACATCGCCCTGATCTTCGAGAAGACATCCACCCGGACCCGGTCCGCGTTCGAGGTGGCGGCGCACGACGAGGGCGGGCACGTCACCTACCTCGGCCCGGGGGAGTCCCAGCTCGGCTACAAGGAGTCGGTGAAGGACACCGCCCGCGTGCTCGGCCGCCTGTTCGACGGCATCGAGTACCGCGGATTCACCCAGGAATCCATGGACATCCTCGGCCAGTTCGCCGGGGTGCCGGTCTGGAACGGGCTCTCCGACACCTGGCACCCGACCCAGATGCTCGCCGACATCCTGACCATGACCGACCACTGCGACAAGCCGCTGACCGGGATGACCCTCTGCTACCTGGGGGACGGCCGGAACAACACGGCGAACTCGCTGCTGGTGACCGCGGCCACGCTCGGCATGGACTGCCGCATCTGCGCCCCGGCGGCGCTGCAGCCCTCGGCGGAGGTGCGCGGCATCGCCGCGGGCCTGGCCGCCGGGTCGGGCGCGAGGCTCGCCGTGACCGCGGACGTGACCACGGGGGTGGCCGGGGCGGACTTCGTCTACTCCGACGTGTGGCTGTCCCTGGGCGAACCGGAGGACAAGTGGGACTCCAGGATCGACCAGCTTCTCCCGTACCAGGTGAACTCGGCCGTGCTGGCGGCAACGGGCAACCCGGCGGTCAAGTTCATGCACTGCCTGCCCGCGCTGCACAACAGGGACACCGAGATCGGCCAGCGGATCTACGCCAAGCGCGGCCTTGACGCGCTCGAGGTCACCGACGAGGTGTTCGAGTCGCCCGCGTCGGTGGTGTTCGACGAGGCGGAGAACCGGATGCACACGATCAAGGCCCTCATGCTGGCCACGATCGGCGACGACTCGTGAGGGTGGTCGCGGCGCTGGGCGGCAACGCCCTGCTGGAGCGGGGCGAGAAGCCCGACGAGGACATCCAGGAGCATCATGTCAAGCAGGCGGCCGGCGCGCTCGCGCCGCTGGCCCGCGCGCACGACCTCATCGTGACCCACGGCAACGGCCCGCAGGTCGGCATGCTGGCCCTGGAGAGCGCGAGCGACCCGGCGCTGACCCGCCCGTACTCGCTGGACGTGCTCGGCGCGCAGACCCAGGGGATGATCGGGTACTGGCTGGTCCGGGCGCTGCACGGCGCCGCGCCAGGCAAGACCGCCGGATGCCTGATCGGCCAGACCAGGGTCGACGCCGACGATCCGGCGTTCGCCAGTCCCACCAAGTTCGTCGGCCCGGTCTACAAGGAGTCGCAGGCGCAGGACCTGGCCGCCGGGCGCGGCTGGGTGGTGCGCCCCGACGGCGCCGCCTGGCGGCGGGTGGTGCCGTCACCGGAGCCGCTCGAGCTGGTTGAGCTGCCGCTCATCCGGGCGCTGCTGCAGGCCGGCGCGCTGGTGGTGTGCGCGGGCGGTGGCGGCATCCCGGTGGTCGCGGACGCCTCGGGCGCGCTGCGCGGCGTCGAGGCCGTCGTGGACAAGGACCTGACCGCGGCCCTGCTTGCCCGCGCGGTGGATGCCGACGCCCTGCTGCTGCTGACCGACGTCGACGCGGTGATCGACGGCTTCGGCACCCCGGACGCCCGCCCCATCCGCCATGCCACGCCGCGGCAGCTGCGGGCCCGCTCGTTCCCGGCCGGCTCGATGGGCCCGAAGGTCGAGGCCGCCTGCCGGTTCGTGGAGGCGACCGGCGGGAGGGCGGCGATCGGCCGGCTCGACGCCGCCCCGGCGCTGCTCGACGGCACGGCCGGCACGATCGTGTCCCCGTAGCCCCGGCTCGCGGGCTCCCGGCTCCCGGCTCGCGGCTCCTGGCTCGCGGCTCCTGGCTCCCGGCTCCTCGTTTCGGCTCCCGGCCGGGGCGGCCTGCGGACTGATACCATCCCGCGGTGGCAGCCGAGACGTCGCTCACCGAGCCGGTGCGCCGGTTCATCCTGGACAGTGCCGGCGTGCAAACGCCCGCCGAGCTCGGGGCCGACGTCGCATCGCTCCTGGCCGCCGTGCCCGAACAGGCGCCGGCTCAGGCCGCGGCACGGGCGTTCGTCTCCGGCTGGGGTGAGGTGGCCGGCGTGCTCGCCTACCGCGGGAGCGCACCGGGGCGGGACGACTGGCAGGCCGTCGTGGCGGCCCGCGATGAGCGTGCCCTCCGCGACCTGCTGCTCGCCTTTCCCGGCCGCGGTAACGGGGTCCTGTTCCTGGCAGGAAGCTGGATGCTCGCCACCGTCAGCGATCTGTTCACCGGAAAGGAACTGCCGGGCCGGGCCGGCCTTCCGGTCTTCGCTGGGTCACGGCGAGGGGCGGGCCGCGCGGGCGGATCGGATCGCGGCGCCAGGCCGGCCGCCCCGCAGCTTGCCGCCAAGGACACCCCGGCGGTACAGCGGCTGCGTGCGCTCAGGGAGTCGGCAGCGCGGCGCGCCGAGGCAAGCTTCGTCGCCGAGGGTCCGACGCTCGTGCGGCGGGCGCTGCACGACAGGCTGCCGGTGCAGGCGGTCCTCTGCCTCAGCGCGTTCGCGGCGGCACCGGAAGGCCGCGAGGTCGCCGCCGCCTGCGCCCGCGATTCGGTGCCGTGTTACCGCTGCTCGGATGGGCTGATGGGCACGGTGACAAGCACCCGCCCGCTGCCGCAGGTCATCGCCGCGGTCCATTTCAGGCTGGGCGACGTGGGCATGTTCAGGCCGCCCCGTTCGTCCGTGCTGCTGATCGCCGAGAACCTGCAGAACCCGGACAATCTCGGCATGGTGCTGCGCACGGCCGACGGCGCGGGGGCGGGCGCGGTCGTGGTCACCGAGGACGGCGTCGACCCGCTGCACAAGAACTGCGTGCGCGCCGCCCGCGGTGCGGTGGGCCGCATCCCGCTCTGCAGCTGCGCCGACCTGCCAGCCTGGCTGGGTGACCTGTCCAGGCAGGGCTTCGCGACCCTCGGCGCGACCGCTCACGCCGACGCCGATCTGTACGCCCAGCCCCTGGACCTGCCGCTGGCCTTCGTCGTCGGGAACGAGGAGACCGGCCTGCGTCCGCAGACGCTGGCCGCCTGCACCAGCCGGGTCCGGATCCCGATGGCTCCCGGCCAGTCCTCCCTGAATGTCGGCGTGGCGGCCGGCGTGCTCCTTTTCGAATTCGTCCGCCGAAGCGGCCGCCAGTAAATCGGAACTGCCCGACCATAACACGGCCCGCGACTCGCGATACTCCACCTCACGTCACACCAATCCCGCACGTCACGTCGCGTGCCAATAAGTGCACGGTGAAATCACGGGTCCCTGATCGGCCGTTTTCTTGATCTGCGATTCACAATGTGGGTACTATGCGCGCAGTGGGGGGCACGGCTGGTATCGCCGTGGTATTTGCGTGCGCGAAAACGTGCATTCCCCAGGCCTGGCGCCCCGCGGATCCGGTAGCAACCCGGGAGATGGATCGTGACGGTACGAGGGAGCCAGCTGGTGACTTTCGACGAGGACTGGCGCAAGACGTTCAGGCCTGACATCCCAAGCGCGGCTCGCGTCTACGACTACCTGCTCGGCGGCAAGGACAATTACCCGGCCGACCGGACGGTGGCCGAATCGATGATCGCCCAGTTGCCGAACGTCAAGCTCGCGGTCCAGTGGAACCGGGCCTTCCTGCACCGGGTGGTCCGCTACCTGGTCAAGGAGGCCGGCATACGGCAGATCATCGACATCGGGGCCGGGCTGCCGACCGTGCGCAACACCCACGAGATCGCCCTGGAGACCGACCCGTCGGCCAGGGTCGTCTACGTCGATCACGACCCGGTGGTCCTCGCCCACGCACGCGCCATGATCCAGGCCGTCCCGAACACCGCGATCATCGAGCAGGACCTGCTCGAGCCCGACAAGATCCTCGCCGACCCGGCCCTGGAGAGGCTGATCGATTTCGGCGAGCCCGCGGCCCTGCTCTTCCTGTCGATCCTGCATTTCGTCGCCGACGAGCACGACCCGGCCGGGCTCATCGCCCGGCTCACCGGGCCGTTCCCGGCCGGCACCCATGTCGCGATATCGCATGCGACACCCGATACCGTCCCGGCGGTCCACGACGTCGAGCGGGTTTTCGACCACGCCACCGAGCAGGCCCACGTCCGCAGCCGCGCCGAGGTGCGCAGGCTCGTCGCGGGCATGGAGATCGTCGAGCCCGGCCTGACCTGGCCACCCGAATGGCGCCCCGACCCAGGCGAGGTAGTCCCCGCCAACGCCGACCAGGCATACTACTGCGTCGTGGTGGCGCGCAAGCCGTAACCGCCCCGTACCCGCTCTTCGTTCACCGGTGGCCCGCTTCGTCCTCCCGCGGCCCCCCGGATGTGGTGCCAGCGTGACGCTGGGCGCTTCGTGGTGCATCCGGTGCATCCGGTGCATCCGGTGCCTCCGGGCGGCGGCCCGGGCGGCGGCCCGGGGGGAATGAAACCCGGGTTCCAGTACCTCCCGGGGTGCTGGAAGCGGGGTTTCATTCCGCGGC